>DATISK010000134.1:0-1709 GCA_035581545.1 Ornithinimicrobium sp.
TCTTCGACAACATCGGCAAGTTCCTGCGCTACATGATGTCCTCGAACCTGGGCGAGGTCGTCACCGTCTTCTTCGGCATCGTCCTCGCCGGCGTCCTCGGCCTGCGCGACACCACGGACCCGGACGCGCTCGTCGTCCCGCTGCTCGCCACCCAGATCCTGTGGATCAACTTGGTCACCGACTCCGTGCCGGCGCTCGCGATGGGGGTGGACCCCGAGATCGACGACGTCATGGCCCGCCCCCCGCGCCGCCCCGACCGTCCTATCCTCGACCGGCCGATGTGGGCGCGGATCCTCTTCACCGGGTTCCTCATGGGGGCGGTCACCCTGCTGACGATGGACCTGTTCCTGCCCGGCGGGCTGCTCCCCGGCTCGGAGACCTTCGACACCGCCCGGACGGCCGGGTTCACCACGCTCGTCCTGGCGCAGCTGCTCAACGCGCTCAGCTCGCGCTCGGCGGCCCAGAGCTCCTTCCACCGGATGTTCCGCAACCCGTGGCTGTGGGCGGCCATCGGGCTGGTCGTCGCGCTCCAGGTCGTCGTCGTGCACGTGCCGGTGATGCAGCACGCCTTCACCACCGTGCCCCTCAACGCCACCCAGTGGCTCGTCTGCCTCGCGATGGCCTCGGTCGTGCTCTGGGCGCAGGAGGTCGTCAAGCTCGCCCAGCGCGGGTGGGCCCGCCGGCGACCCGCTCCCGCCCCCGGTCCGTCCACCGCCTAGGGGCCCGTCCGCGGGTCTACGCTCCCCCCATGGCGACGGAGCCGACCACGCGGCCGCGGCGCGACACCGCGCAGGGGACCATCACCACCGGGGGTCTGGTCTGGGGGTTCCTGCTGGGCATCCCGGCCGGGTTCGTGCTGCAGCTGGTGCTCGGTCTCACGCTGGGGCCGCTGGTGGAGCACTGGCGGCTCGTCGCCTACCTCGAGTACTTCTCCCCGCTCCCGGCGGTCGCGATCGCCGGGGTCGTGGCGCTGGTGCCGCGCCTGCGCCGGTGGGGCGCCGGCTTCGTCCTGGGCCTGTCCCTCGGCATGGCGGTCGAGGCGCTGCTCCTCCTGTGGTGGCTCAGCAGCCTCATGTGACGGGGCCGGTCGGCCCCGGGTGCTCGCCGCCACCGATACTGGACGGATGAGCGAACGGGACCAGCCGTGCGGGTGCTGATGCTCGTGGCGACACCGGTCGCCACCGACACCCGGGTGCTGCGCGAGGCCACGACCCTCGCCGGTGCCGGGCACACGGTCCACGTCGTCGGGCGGGCGGTCCCCGAGGGGTTCGTCCCGCCGGGGGGCGTGACCGTCAGCTCGGTCGGAATCTCCTCGGCCCTGCGGCGCACCGGCACGGCTCCGATCCCGACCCGTCGGCGGCCGCCGCCCGTCCGGCTGGCCCGCTGGCTGCTGCTGCCCGAGCACCGACGCTCCGCCTTCGGGCGGTGGGCCGCCGCCGCGGTGGACGACGCGGCGACACGGGACTTCGACGTGGTCCACGCGCACGACTTCACCGCCCTGGCCGCCGGGTCCACCCTCGCCGACGGGCGCCGCGTCCCCCTCGTCTACGACACGCACGAGCTGTGGACCGGCCGCCCCCGCGAGCACCGCCCCACGCCGCTGCAGGACCGTCGCGAGCGCCGCCTCGAGCGGCGGCTCGGCGACCGGGCCGACGCCGTGCTGACGGTGGGCGACGGGGTGGCCGCCGCACTGCGCGGGCGCTACGGCT
>DATISK010000135.1:0-2101 GCA_035581545.1 Ornithinimicrobium sp.
AGCTGCGGCAGCTCGCCGCGCACCCCGAGGAGGACGAGCACAGCACCTGGGCCGCTGGTGCGTCGGTCCCAGTAGGACTGCGGGTAGGTGCGCAGGTGCGGCGGCACCAGCCGGGTCTCCACGTGGTGCAGGTCGGCGGCAGCCACCACGACGTCGGCGGGGGAGGTGTGCTCCGTCCCGTCCGCGTCGACCCAGCGCACGCCGGTGACGCGCGCGGACCGGCCACGCAGGGGCGGGGGGAGCCGGTCGACGAGGGCCCGGGCGCGGGGCCGTACCCCACCTGAGGGCACGTCGGTCGGCCCGGCCGCCGCGGTCGTCCCGATGGCCACGACCCGCGCGTCCGTGCGCACGCGGACCCCCTGGGCGAGCGCCTGCTCGTGCACCGCCCCGACGAGGCGGGTGAACCCGCCCTGGGGATACATCACCCCGCCGGTGAGGTCGAGGGCGCTCATCAGGTGGTAGAGGCTGGGGGTGCGGTCCGGCGACGATCCGAGGAAGACGGCCGGGTAGCCCAGCACCTGCCGCAGCCGCCGGTCCTGGAACCGTGCGCCCACGAAGGACTCGAGCGACCTGGTCAGCAGCGGCCCGAGCCGGTGGAGGCGGCGCAGCACGTCCGGGGAGGCCAGGGCCAGGGGACGGGTGAAGCTGGTGTAGAGGAAGCGGCGCAGGGCGATGTCGTAGGCGTCGGCGGCCGAGACGAGGTAGTCGCGCAGCGCGGCACCCGCCCCGGGTTCGATGCGTTCGAAGGTGGCCACGTTCTCCTCGGTGGAGGCCACCACGTCCAGGGGCTCGTCGTGGCCCTCGAAGAACACCCGGTAGGCGGGATCGAGCCGGCGCAGGTCGAGCTGCTCGTCCGCGCTGGTGCCCATCATCCGGAAGAAGTGGTCGAAGACCTCCGGCATGAGGTACCACGACGGCCCGGTGTCGAAGCGGTAGCCGTCCCGGGACCACGATCCGGCCCGGCCGCCGACGTCCGGACGCTGCTCGAGCAGCTCCACGTCGTGGCCGTCGGCCGCCAGCAGCGCCGCGCTGGCCAGGCCGGCGACGCCTCCGCCGACCACGACCACCCGGCTCATCGGCGCACCAGGCAGCGGGCGAGCACCACGGCCTTGACCGGGTCGGGCACGCGCACGCGGCGGGTGGCGATGTCGGCCCCCGGCGTCCGTCGCAGCCGTACCGAGAGGGCGGCGAAGAGGTCGTGGGCCGCCTGGACCGCCCGCCGGCTGCCGGGGGGCAGCTCGGGGATGACGGAGGCGGCTGTGGCCAGGTCGGCGTCGATGTCGTCCAGCAGCACGTCGCGCCGCTCGTCGGTGAGCAGCCCCGGGTCCACCCCCGGGAAGTAGTCGCGACCCCGCGCGTCGTGGTCGTCGGCCATGTCCCGCAGGAAGTTCAGCTTCTGGAAGGCCGCGCCCAGGGCCCGGGCGCCCGGCGTCAGCCGGTCGTAGCGGGACTGGTCGCCTCCCACGAACACCCGCAGGCACATCAGCCCCACGACCTCTGCGGATCCGTAGACGTAGGTGGCGAAGGTGTCCGGGTCGTGCACGGCGACGTCGAGATCGGCGCGCATCGAGTCGAAGAACGGCCCCACCAGGTCCCAGCCGATCCCGTGCTCGGCGGCCGTCCGCGCGAACGCGTGCACCACGAGGTTGGGGCTGCCCCCGATCTCCAGGGCGCGCCGGGTGTCCTCCTCCATCGCGTCGAGCAGGGCGGCGCGCTGCTCCCTGTCCCAGGACAGGTCGACGTCGTCGACCAGCTCGTCGGCGACCCGGACGAGGGCGTAGATGCACCGGACGTGGGTGCGCACGGGCTCGGCGAGCAGCCGGGTGGCCCAGCCGAAGGAGGTGGAGTAGCGCTCGATCACGACGGCGGCGCTCGCCCGCGCCACCTGGTCGTAGCGGCCTGGGGCGCGAACTCTCACGTTCACGAACCTACCTGCCCGGGATGGCTCCGGCCACCACCGGGTCGCCGTCGGTGAGGGGGCACCACGTCCCCCCGAGGGCGTGCTGCCCCCGCACCGGACGATCGTGACCCATCGCCACCCCTGATGGCGGGCGGTGACGACGGCTGGGTCTCCTGGTGCGCGGCGACGGGTGGGACGACC
>DATISK010000136.1:0-12670 GCA_035581545.1 Ornithinimicrobium sp.
GATTCTCCTGTCGGGTGGGGGGCGGGAGCCGGGGGCGAGCGCCGGGCGAGCCTCGACGGCCGCCCGCAGCGCGCTGAGCAGGGTGGGGTCGGCCCACAGGGCCGTCCCCAGCTGGATCGCGGACGCACCGTCCTCGACCGCAGCCCGGACGGTCGCGGGCGAGTGCACGCCACCGGCCGCGACGAGCAGCGCGCCGGGCCAGCGGTGCTCGGAGGCGGCGGCGCGCAGCATCCGCAGGCCGGAGCGGGTCGTGGCCGCGGTGGAGGGGCCGGTCCACCAGCGTCCTCCGCCGAGCGGCACCTGTCCGGCCACCACCACGGCATCGGCACCGCCGGCCACGGCCGACCGGGCGACGGCGACCAGCTGAGGGTCGACGGCCAGCACCTTCACGAGGAGCGGGACGGAGCGGCCCGCCGCTTCGCGGACCCTGGCCGTCATCCGGAGCACCATCTGCTCGTCGCGTCCCCGCAGGTCCACCTCGAGGGCGCCCACGACGCCCCCGTCGGGGTGGCGCAGGAGCTGCGTCACCGGGGCCGACACGTCCTCGGGACGTTCACCGCGGACCGCCAGGCACACCCGGTGGCCGGCCGTCGCGGCCCACGTGAGCTGCTCCCCCGCCCCGTCCACACCGATGCCGAGCGCGTCGTCGTGCTCGACCCCGCCCACCCCGGTGCCGTGCACCCTGGTCCGACCGGTACGGACGCGACGGGACCCGGCGGTCACCGGGCCGACGGGCAGGAGCAGGCCCTCGACCCCCTCGAGGCGGGCCAGGGCGGAGGGGTCGGTGAGGGCGCCCGGACCCAGCCACACCCGGGTCGGGCCCCCACCCGGTGGAGCACCGGTCACGGGTCGCCGCCCCCCACCCACTCTCCCGGGACGACCGGTCCCTCCAGGCAGGGCCGGAGCACCCGTCCGGTGCGCGGGCCACCGGTCAGCACGAGGTCGCAACCGCCGCACAGGCCCGTGCCGCACAGGACCCCCGCGTCGTCCACGTCCAGCGCCGCGACCCGGCAGACGACGCCCCGGGAGGAGACGGCGTCCACCAGCGGGGGCAGGAGCGCGCGCGGGGTGGCCGCGTACACCACCCCGATCGCGCCGTCGTGCTCGTCCAGCACCCGGCCCAGCGTGGCCGCGAGGTCGACCGAGGTCGTGAGCACGACGGTGCGCGCGTGGCGGCGCAGGAAGGGCAGGTCCAGGTGCAGCTCCGGGTCGTCGGCGCCCAGCACGAGGTGCACCACGCACCCCCTGTCCCGCAACCGGGCCGTGAGCCACCGCAGGGGTACGGCGCCCCCCTCGTGCCCGACCAGGAGCGCCTGGACCGGGTCCCGGGGGGTGGGGAAGCCCTGACCCAGCGGCCCGAGGAGGCGCAGCCGTGCACCGGGGGCCGAGGACCGGCCGGCGGGCAGGACCAGCTCGGCGGTGGTGCCGTGCACCGGGTCCTGGTCGGCCCCCGCGAGCCAGTGGACACGCGGCCGGACGACGCCGGCCCCCGGGTCGCCGGGCTCCACCACGAACTGGCCCGGCCGGGCCCGCGCCCACCCGGGGTGGTGCTCTCCGACCGTCAGGCCCACGACGTCGAAGCGGCCGGCGAACCGCACCGACACCACCTCCGCGTGCACCGCCGTCAGGGTCCCGCCCGGCCCGGTGGTCCTCACGGCGTCCTGCTCGGTGCGGGCGGTGCCGCTGGGTCTGTCCATGCGGGGCGGGCTGCCGACGCTCTCAGGGCCCGGCGGTGGGCCCGGCGGCCGGCCGGCCGAACAGGTCCAGCGCCGCTGCGTGCTCCTGGAGGGAGGCCACCTGCAGAGGACCGGCACGCATCGCCTCGATCCCGAGCACGGCCACGGCCAGCTGCTGCACGGTGGTGATGATGGGACGGTCCAGGCTGGTGGTCGCCGCGCGGATGGCGTAGCCGTCCGCGCGGGCGTCGCGCCCGGACGGGGTGTTGATCACCATGTCCACCTCGCCGGCGGTGATCCGCTCCACCACCGAGGGCCCCGAAGCGCCGGGTCCCTCCGCCTGGCTGTGCTTGCGCACCACCTGCGCCTCGATCCCGTTGCGCCGCAGCACGTCGGCGGTCCCCTCGGTGGCCATGACGGAGAACCCGAGGTCGACGAGCCGCTTGACCGGGAAGATCATCGAGCGCTTGTCCCGGTTGGCCACCGAGACGAAGACGGTCCCGCCGGTGGGCAGGCTCGTGCCGGCCCGCAGCTGGCTCTTGGCGAACGCGGCCCCGAAGGAGGCGTCGATGCCCATGACCTCGCCGGTGGAGCGCATCTCCGGCCCGAGGATGGAGTCGACCGCCTGGCCGGTCTGGGTGCGGAACCGCCGGAAGGGCAGGATCGCCTCCTTGACCGAGAACGGTGAGTCGGCGGGCATCGCACCGCCGTCCACGTGGGCCGGCAGGGCGCCCTGCTCGCGCAGCTCGGCGATCGTGGTGCCCATCATCACCCTGGCCGCCGCCTGCGCGAGGGCGACCCCGGTCGCCTTGGCCACGAAGGGGACGGTCCGGCTGGCCCGCGGGTTGGCCTCCAGGACGTAGAGCACGTCCTGGGCGAGGGCGAACTGGACGTTGATCAGGCCACGGACACCGATCGCCTCGGCCAGCGACCGGGTCGCCTCCCGGACCTGCTCGAGCTCGGTGCGGCCCAGGGTGAACGGCGGCAGCACGCAGGCCGAGTCGCCGGAGTGGATGCCGGCCTCCTCGATGTGCTCCATGATCCCGCCCACGTAGAGGTCGTGCCCGTCGTAGAGGGCGTCGACGTCGATCTCCACCGCGGTGTCCAGGAAGCGGTCCACCAGCACCGGGTGCTCCGGACCCGCCAGGGTGGCGCGGTCGACGTAGCCCGCGAGGGTCTCGTCGTCGTAGACGATCTCCATCCCCCGTCCGCCCAGGACGTAGGACGGGCGGACCAGGACGGGGTAGCCGATCTCCTTGGCCACCGCCAAGGCCTCCTGGGCCGAGTAGGCGGTGCCGTGGCGGGGCGCGGTGAGGCCCGTCTCGGCCAGGATCCGGCCGAAGGCGCCGCGGTCCTCCGCGAGGTGGATCGCCTCCGGCGAGGTGCCCACGATCGGCACGCCCTCGGCCTTGAGCGCGGCCGCCAGCCCGAGGGGGGTCTGGCCGCCGAGCTGGACGACGACGCCGGCCAGCGGGCCCGCCTGGCGCTCGGCGTGGACCACCTCGAGGACGTCCTCGAGGGTGAGCGGCTCGAAGTAGAGCCGGCTGGAGGTGTCGTAGTCGGTGGAGACGGTCTCCGGGTTGCAGTTGACCATGACCGTGTCGAAACCGTGCTCGCGCAGCGTGATCGAGGCGTGCACGCAGGAGTAGTCGAACTCGATGCCCTGACCGATCCGGTTGGGGCCGGACCCGAGGATGATCACGGCGGGCCGCTCCCGGGGGGCGACCTCGGTCTCCTCGTCGTAGGTGGAGTAGTGGTAGGGCGTCAGCGCCACGAACTCGCCGGCGCAGGTGTCCACGGTCTTGTAGACCGGGCGCACGCCGAGGGCCTGTCGCACCCCCCGCACCACGTCCTCGGTCATGCCGGTCAGCTCGGCGAGCTGGGCGTCGGAGAAGCCGTGCCGTTTGGTCAGGCGGAGCAGCTCGGGGGTGAGCCGGCCGCCTGCGGAGAGCCTGGCCTGCTCACGGACCTGGGTGGCCAGCTCGTTGATGAGCTGGATCTGGTCGAGGAACCAGGGGTCGATGCCGGTCGCGTCGTGCACCTCCTCCACCGTGCATCCTCCGCGCAGCGCCTGCTGGACGAGCACGATCCGGCCGTCGGTGGGGGTGCGTGCCTGGTCGAGCAGCGCCCTGGCCATCTCCAGGCTGGGCGACTCCTCCTCCCGCCAGTGGAAGCTGCTGCCCTTGCGCTCGACCGAGCGGAGCGCCTTCTGCAGGGCCTCGGTGAAGCTGCGTCCCAGGGACATCGCCTCGCCCACCGACTTCATGGTCGTGGTCAGGGTGGGGTCGGCCGCGGGGAACTTCTCGAACGCGAACCGGGGAACCTTCACGACGACGTAGTCCAGGGTCGGCTCGAAGCTGGCCGGGGTCTGGCCGGTGATGTCGTTGGGCACCTCGTCGAGGGTGTAGCCCAGGGCCATCTTGGCCGCGATCTTGGCGATCGGGTAACCGGTGGCCTTGGAGGCCAACGCCGAGGAGCGCGACACCCGCGGGTTCATCTCGATGACGATGATGCGACCGTCGTCGGGGTCGACGGCGAACTGGATGTTGCAGCCACCGGTGTCGACCCCGACCTCGCGGATGACCGCGATCCCGATGTCGCGCAGCCGCTGGTACTCCCGGTCGGTCAGCGTCATCGCGGGTGCCACGGTGATCGAGTCTCCCGTGTGCACGCCCATGGGGTCGAGGTTCTCGATGGAGCACACGACCACGACGTTGTCGGCGCGGTCGCGCATGACCTCCAGCTCGTACTCCTTCCAGCCCATGATCGACTCCTCGAGGAGGACCTCGGTCGTCGGGCTGTCCTGCAGGCCGGCGCCGGCGATGAGGCGCAGCTCCTCCTGGTCGTGCGCGAACCCGCTGCCCAGGCCCCCCATCGTGAACGAGGGCCGGACCACCACGGGGTAGCCGAGGTCCTCGGCGGCGGCGATCGCCTCGTCCATCGTGTGGCAGATCGCCGAGCGGGCCACCTCGGCACCGCAGCGCTGCACGACGCCCTTGAAGGCCTGCCGGTCCTCGCCCAGCTGGATCGCCTCGACGTTGGCGCCGATGAGCGGACAGCCGTAGCGCTCGAGCACGCCCCCCTCGTGCAGGGCGATGGCCGTGTTGAGCGCGGTCTGCCCGCCGAGGGTGGCCAGGACGGCGTCGGGCCGTTCCTTGGCGATGATCGCCTCGACGATCTCGGGGGTGATCGGCTCGACGTAGGTGGCGTCGGCGACCCCCGGGTCGGTCATGATCGTGGCCGGGTTGGAGTTGACCAGGACGACCCGGACGCCCTCCTCGCGCAGCACCCTGCAGGCCTGCGTCCCGGAGTAGTCGAACTCGGCGGCCTGACCGATGACGATCGGCCCGGATCCGATGACCAGGACGCTCCTGATGTCCTCACGCCTGGGCACGGTGCTCCTCCATCATCGTCACGAACCGGTCGAACAGGTACTCCGCGTCGTGCGGGCCCGCGGCGGCCTCGGGGTGGTACTGGACCGAGAACGCGGGCACCTGCTCGCAGCTGAGGCCCTCCACGACGTCGTCGTTGAGCGCCACGTGGCTGCAGCGCACGGGCCCGTAGGGCGAGTCCACCGGCTGGTCGGTCGGGGTCCCGTCCGGCCAGCCCACGGCGAAGCCGTGGTTGTGCGCGGTCACCTCCACCTTGCCGGTCTCCCGGTCCAGGACCGGCTGGTTGATCCCGCGGTGGCCGAAGGTCAGCTTGTAGGTCGGCAACCCCAGGGCCCGGCCGAGCAGCTGGTTGCCGAAGCAGATGCCGAAGAACGGCAGCCGGGAGTCCAGGACCTGGCGCAGCAGGTCGATCTCGTGCTCGGCGGTGGCGGGGTCGCCCGGACCGTTGGAGAAGAACACCCCGTCGGGCTCGACCGCCAGCACCTCCTCCATCGTGCTGGTGGCGGGCAGCACGTGGACGCGGATCCCCCGGGCGGCCATGAGGGCCGGCGTCGTGCCCTTGATGCCCAGGTCGAGCGCGGCCACCGTCCAGCGCGGAGCCACCCCCTCGGGCGGGGAGACCACGTAGGGGTGCGGGGTCGTCACCTCAGCGGCCAGGGCCGACCCGGCCATCCGGGGGGCCTCCCGGACCGTGCGCAGGAGCTCCTCCACCGGTCGCCGGGCGTCCGGACCGGAGAAGACTCCGACCCGCATGGCGCCGCGGTCGCGCAGGTGCCGCGTCAGCGCCCGGGTGTCGACGCCGCTGACGGAGACCACCCCCGCCTCGCGGAGCGCCTCGTCCAGGTCGCCCTGGGAGCGCCAGTTGGAGGGGCGCAGGGCGGGGTCGCGCACGACGAGCCCCGCCACCCAGATGCGTCGGCTCTCCATGTCGTGCGGGTTGACCCCGGTGTTGCCGATGTGCGGCGCGGTCATGACCACCACCTGACGGTGGTAGGAGGGGTCGGTGAGCGTCTCCTGGTAGCCCGTCATGCCGGTGGAGAAGACGGCCTCGCCCACGGTGGCACCGAGCGCGCCGTAGGCCTGTCCGGAGAAGGTGCGGCCGTCCTCCAGGACGAGGACCGCGGGCTCGGGGGCGGTCGTCGCGCTCACTGCTCCTCCCCTCCCCACACCAGGCCCTCGCGGGCGGTGACCCGCCCCCGCAGCATGGTCAGGTGTACCGCGCCGGTCAGCTCCCGACCGTGCCAGGGGTTGTTGCGCGAGAGCGACCTCGACGACGTGGCGTCGACCGTGACCACGCGGGCCGGGTCGACCAGGGTGAGGTTGGCCGGGTCGCCGACCCGAACTCCGTGCCCCTGGTCGGCGAGCCGGGCGATCCGGGCCGGCGCCTGGGACATGGCCCGGGCCACGTCGGACCAGTCCATCCGGCCCTCCGCGACCATGAGGGTGCTGACGACGCCGAGCGCGGTCTCCAGGCCGAGCATCCCGAAGGCGGCATCGACGAAGGCGTGCTCCTTGTCCTGACGGACATGGGGGGCGTGGTCGGTGGCCACCGCGTCGATGGTGCCGTCGGCCAGGGCCGCCCGCAGCTCCTCGGCGTCCTCGGTGGGCCGCAGGGGCGGGTTCACCTTGAAGGTCGGGTCGTAGCCGCGGAGCAGGTCCTGGGTGAGCATGAGGTGGTGGGGGGTGACCTCGGCGGTGACGTCGATCCCCTGGGCCTTGGCCCACCGGAGCACCTCGACGCTGCCGGCCGTGGAGACGTGCGCGACGTGCACCCGTGACCCCGTGTGCCGGGCGAGCATCACGTCCCGGGCCACGATCGTCTCCTCCGCGACCGCCGGCCATCCCGGCAGGCCGAGCCGGCCGGACAGCTCGCCCTCGTGGCAGCAGGCGCGGCCGTCGGCCAGCCGGGGGTCCTGGGAGTGCTGGGAGACGACGCCGTCGAAGGCCCGGACGTACTCCAGGGCCCGGCGCATGAGGCGCGCGTCGTGGACGCACCGGCCGTCGTCGGAGAACACCCGGACCCGGGCGCGCGAGCGGGCCATCAGCCCCAGCTCGGCCAGCTCCTCCCCGGCCAGCCCCTTGGTGACGGCGCCCACCGGGTGGACGTCGACGTAGCCGGCCCGGCGACCCAGGTCGTGGACCCGTTCGGCGACCTCGGCGGTGTCGGTGACCGGGTCGGTGTTGGCCATCGCCAGGACGGCGGTGAAACCACCGAGAGCGGCTGCCTGCGACCCGCTCTCCACGGTCTCGGCGTCCTCCCGTCCGGGTTCGCGCAGGTGGGTGTGCAGGTCGACCAGGCCGGGGAGCAGGACCAGTCCGTCGGCCGCGAGCCGCGGGGTGCCGGCGGGTGCCTGGACGGGGGCGTCGGGACCGACCGCGGCGATGGTGCCGTCGACGACGAGGACGTCCTGGGGTCCCGTCCCGAGCACGTCCGCCCCCTCGACGAGCAGGCTGGTGCGGGTGCGCTGGGTCACTGGGTGCTCCCTTCCCCGGCGAGCAGGTGGTAGAGGATGGACATCCGCACGGCCACGCCGGCGCTGACCTGGTCGAGGACCAGCGAGCGGGCGGCGTCGGCGGCCTCGGCCGAGATCTCCAGCCCGCGGTTCATCGGGCCGGGGTGGGCGATCACCGCGTGGTCCGGGAGGAGCGCCAGCCGGCGCGCCGTCAGTCCGTAGGTGACGGCATACTCCCGCGCGGTCGGGAAGTAGCCCCCGCTCATCCGTTCCCGCTGGACCCGCAGCATCATCACGGCGTCCACCTGCGGCAGCACCGCGTCCAGGTCGTAGGAGACCTCGAACCCGTCCGTCGCCGCCCAGGAGGACACGCCGCTCGGCATGAGGGTGGGTGGCGCGACGAGCGTCACGTGGGCGCCGAGCGCGCGCAGGCACAGCAGGTTGGAGCGCAGCACCCGGGAGTGGGTCAGGTCGCCGACGATCGCCACGTGCCGGCCGTCCAGGTCGCCGAGCGCGCGGCGCAGGGTGTAGGCGTCCAGGAGAGCCTGGCTCGGGTGCTCGTGGGTGCCGTCCCCGGCGTTGACGATCGAGCAGTCGACCCAGTCGGCGACCTGCGCCGGTGCGCCGCTGGCGGGGTGCCGGATGATCATCATGTCCACGCCCATGGCGTCGATGGTCAGGACCGTGTCCCGCAGCGACTCGCCCTTGGAGACCGAGGTTCCCTTGCCGGTGAGGTTGATGGTGTCGGCGCTCATCCACTTGCCGGCGATCTCGAAGGAGGCCCGGGTGCGGGTGGAGTCCTCGAAGAAGAAGTTGATGATCGTGCGACCGCGCAGGGTCGGCAGCTTCTTGACGTCGCGGTCCTGCACCTCGTGCATGGACACCGCGGTGTCCAGCACCGAGAGGATCTCGTCGCGGGACAGGTCGGCGATGGACAGCAGGTGCTTCACGGCTGCTCCTCCCGCGGCCCGGCGATGCGCACACCCTCGGTGCCCTCGCCGTCGTGCTCGGCCAGCCGGACCATGACCCGCTCGGTGCTGGAGGTGGGCAGGTTCTTGCCGACGTAGTCGGCGCGCACGGGCAGCTCGCGGTGGCCCCGGTCGACGAGGACGGCAAGCCGCACCGCGCGGGGCCGACCCAGGTCGGAGAGGGCGTCGAGCGCCGCCCGGACCGTGCGGCCGGAGTAGAGGACGTCGTCGACGAGGACCACGACCCGGTCGTCGATGCCCCCCTCCGGCACGACCGTGGGCTCCACGGCCCGGGTGGGCTGGCGACGCAGGTCGTCGCGGTACATCGTCACGTCCAGGGAGCCGACGGGGACCTCGACCCCCTCGACCTGCTCGAGGGCCCCGGCCAGCCGGCGGGCCAGGTGGGCGCCGCGGGTGGGGATCCCCAGGAGCACCAGGTCCGCGGGCCCCTGGTTGGCCTCGAGGATCTCGTGGGCGATCCGGCGCAGGGCCCGGTCGATCTCGCTGCTCGTCAGGACCTCACGTCCTGGGCCAGCGCTGTTCAGGGCAGGGGGCACAGCCCGTCTCCTTCCCCGCCTCACAGGACGGTGGTTAAAGGATGATGCTCGGTGGCGTCACTCTACTGCACCGGGGGGTGCGTTCCGGGCCGGCCTCGGGCGCCGTGGCCTCAGGCCACGGTGTCCTTGACCTCCACGATCCGGGAGAGCAGACCGTTGACGAAGCGGGGCGAGTCCTCGGTGGACAGGTTCTGCACGAGGTTGACCGCCTCGGAGACGGCGACCCCGTCGGGCACCGCGTCGTTCCAGACGATCTCCCACGTACCGATCCGCAGGGCCGCACGGTCGACGGCGGCCATCCGGTCCAGCGACCAGCCCTGGGACCAGGTGGTCAGCGCCTCGTCGATCGAGGCCCAGTGGTCCAGCACGCCGCGGACCAGCTCCACCGCATACGCCGGGAGCGGGTGCTGGGTGGTGGGCGCCGCGATCCGCTCCTCCAGCAGGGTCCCGACGTTGAGGCCCCGCTGCTCGGCCTCGAAGAGCAGCTCCAGGGCACGCTTGCGCGCCTTGGTGCGTGCCGGCACGTCAGCTCACGCGACCGAGGTAGGAGCCGTCGCGGGTGTCGACCTTGACCTTGGTGCCGCTCTCGAGGAAGAGCGGGACCTGGATCTCGGCACCGGTCTCCAGGGTGGCCGGCTTGGTGCCCCCGGTCGACCGGTCGCCCTGCAGCCCGGGCTCGGTGTGGGTGATCTCCAGCACGACCGAGGCGGGCAGCTCGACGTAGAGCACCTCGCCGTCGTGCTGGGCGATCATCGCGCGCCCGTTCTCCAGCAGGAACTTGGCCGCGTCGCCCATGGCCTGCGGCGAGACGTGGATCTGCTCGTAGGTCTTCTCGTCCATGAAGATGAAGTCGGTGCCGTCGTTGTACAGGTACTGGAAGTCGGACCGGTCCACGGTCGCGGTCTCCACCTTGGTGCCGGCGTTGAAGGTCTTGTCGATGATCTTGCCCGAGGTCACGTTCTTGAGCTTGGTGCGCACGAACGCCGGCCCCTTGCCGGGCTTGACGTGCTGGAACTCCAGCACCTGCCACAGCCCGTTGTCCATGTCCAGGACGATGCCGTTCTTCAGGTCGTTCGTGGTTGCCACAGCGTGTCTTCCTTCGCAGATCAGTCAGGTCGGGTGCGGGAGGGCCGGCGCGGACACGGACCCAAACCCTCACAAGTCTAGCGGCGACCCGGGAGGCGCCCAGCACCGTGCTGCGGCACAGTGGCCCGATGAAGTGGTCCGCCGCCCTCCTCGCCCCCGCCGCCGCCCTCGCGGCCGTCGCCGTGCGGGACCTCACCCAGAAGCAGCACGCGGTCCTGCGCAACTTCCCCGTGCTGGGCCACGCCCGCTACCTCCTGGAGAAGGTGGGTCCGGAGCTGCGGCAGTACATCGTCAACGACAACAACGACGGGCGTCCCTTCAGCCGCGACCAACGACGCTGGGTCTACGCCTCCGCCAAGCGGCAGAACCCCTACTTCGGCTTCGGCACGGACAACGACGTCGAGCGCAACGAGGGGTATGCCGTCATCAAGCACCGCACCTTCGCCGACGTGCAGCCGGCCGTGCACCCCAACGCGGGCGAGGAGACCCCGCTGCCCTGCGCCAAGGTGCTCGGCGGTTCGCGCGGCCGCCGGGAGGCGTTCCGTCCGGCCTCCACCATCAACGTGTCGGCGATGAGCTACGGGGCGCTGTCCGGTCCGGCCGTCGAGGCCCTCAACCGCGGGTGCGCCCTGGCCGGTGCGCTGCACAACACGGGCGAGGGTGGCATCTCGACCCACCACCAGCACGGGGCCGACCTCATCTTCCAGATCGGCACCGCCTACTTCGGCTGCCGCGACGGACGCGGCCGCTTCGACCTGCCGCGGCTCAAGGACGTGGTGGCGGCCAACCCCGTGCGGGCGATCGAGGTGAAGCTGTCGCAGGGCGCCAAGCCCGGCCTGGGCGGGCTGCTGCCCGCCGCCAAGATCAGCGAGGAGATCGCCGCGATCCGTGGCATCCCCCAGGGCGAGGACTGCCACTCCCCCTCCCGGCACGCCGAGTTCTCCGACGTGGACTCGATGCTCGACTTCGTCGAGCTGGTCGCGGAGGAGACGGGGCTCCCGGTCGGGATCAAGTCGGCGGTGGGGCAGGACGACCTGTGGGAGGACCTGGCCCGGTTGATGAGCTCCGGCGACCGAGGGGTCGACTTCGTCGCCGTCGACGGCGGTGAGGGCGGCACCGGGGCCGCGCCGCTGACCTTCAGCGACTCCGTCTCGCTGCCCTTCCGGCTGGCCTTCCCCCAGGCCTACTCGGCGTTCGCCCGCGAGGGCGTGGCCGACCGGGTCGTGTGGATGGGTGCCGGCAAGCTGGGTCTGCCGGAGAACGCCGCGGTGGCGTTCGCGCTGGGCGTGGACCTGGTCTACGTGGCCCGGGAGGCGATGCTGTCCGTCGGCTGCATCCAGGCGCAGCGGTGCCACGACGACCGGTGCCCCACCGGGGTGGCCACCCAGAACGCGTGGCTGACGCGTGGCCTGGACCCCGACAGCAAGTCGGTGCGGGCCGCCAACTACCTGCGGTCCTGGCGGCGGGAGATGCTCAAGGTGGCCGAGGCGTGCGGGGTGGAGCACCCGGGGCTCATCACCGCCGAGATGGTCGACATCCTGCTGGGCACCCGGTCCGCCACCCCCCTGTGGCAGGCGGTGGGCTACGCGGACCCGCTGTGGGGCCTGCCGTCCCCGGCCCAGCAGGAGTCCGTCCGGAGGCTCATGGCCGGCGCCCCGGAGGGTGGGTCGGCGCCGCCGTCGTCGACCGCCGTGGACGCTCCCGACGAGGCGCACGAGGTCGGCACGCCGGTCCCCGGCGGCGGACCCGCCCGCGGGGCGCGGATCGAGGACTCCGCGACCCCCGGCTGACCAGGTTCAGCCCAGGGCGTCGTAGGCGGCCCGCAGCTCGCTCTCGTCCGGGCCCTCCAGGCGCGCCGGCCGCGCGAGTCCCTCCAGGACGACGAACCGCAGCGTGGCCCCGCGCGTCTTCTTGTCCCTCCCCATCGCCGCGCGCAGCTCGGGCCACCGGCCGGAGCGGTAGGAGGTGGGCAGGCCGACCGCCGACAGCACCCGCCGGTGCCGCGCGAGCAGGTCGGCGTCCATGAGCCCCCTCCGGTGGGCCAGCTCGGCCACGTAGACCATGCCCACGGCGACGGCGTCACCGTGCCGCCAGGTGTAGTCCTCGACCTGCTCGACCGCGTGCGCGAAGGTGTGACCGTAGTTGAGGATCTCGCGCAGCGACGCCTCGCGCAGGTCGGTGCTCACCACGTCCGCCTTGACCTGCACCGCCCGGACGACCAGCTCGACGGCCAGCCCCGGGTCGGCGACCGGGTCGAGGGCGGCCCCCGGGTCGGCCTCCACGAGATCCAGGATGTGCGGGTCGGCGATGAACCCGCACTTGATGACCTCCGCCAGTCCCGACGCGTAGTCGGGCCGGGGCATGGTGGCCAGCCACGACGGGTCGCAGAGCACGGCCGCGGGGGGATGGAAGGCCCCCACGAGGTTCTTGCCCTCCGCGGTGTTGATGCCCGTCTTGCCGCCGACGGCAGCGTCCACGATCCCCAGGAGCGAGGTCGGCAGCTGGACGACCTCCACCCCGCGCAGCCAGGTCGCCGCC
>DATISK010000137.1:0-11571 GCA_035581545.1 Ornithinimicrobium sp.
CAGCGCCTCGTCGTGCGTCCTGGTGGGAGGATGAGCCGGCCGGTACGCCGGGTTCTGTCCCTCCGCGCCGTCACCGGCCCTGCGGAGGTGGCGGCCATCCATCTACGACGGCCGTTGCCGGCCGTCTCCAGCGACCTACCCGTGCGCTCGGGCGGGCAGCCCTCGAGCACGCACTGTCTGGTCTTGCTCCCGGTGGGGTTTACCGAGCCACGCCAGTCACCTGGCGTGCTGGTGGTCTCTTACACCACCCTTTCACCCTGACCCACCGGCGGACCGGTGGGCGGTCTACTTTCTGTGGCACTGTCCCGCGGGTCGCCCCGGGTGGCCGTTAGCCACCACCGTGCCCTGTGGAGCCCGGACGTTCCTCGGCGGACCCTGGGGTCCGACGCGGCCGCCTGGCCGACTCATCCTCGACCGCTCAGTCTACCGCTCGCAGGGTGGTCGCGCCCGCACCCCGCAGGTCGAGGACCTCGACGCCGCCCTCGGCCCCGAAGTCGGCGACGTGCTTCAGGTACATGGACCGGCCGGTGTCGTTGAGCAGCCCGTCGTGCACCGGGACCACGCCCTGCCGGGGAGCCACCCTGCGGACGAACTCCAGGGTCTCGGCCACCTTGCCCCAGGGGGCGTTGACCGGGACGGCGAGCAGGTCGACCGGACCCGGGTCCGCGTCGAGCGCGTCGCCGGGGTGGAACAGGGTCGGGGCGCCCGCGGCCTCCAGGACCACGCCGGTGTTGCCGATCCGGTCCACCCAGGGGTGGATGACGGCGTGCCGCTCGCCCACGGGCCGCAGCCCCACCGGGCCCAGGTCCACCCGGTCGCCCGGCTGCAGCCGCTCCACCCGTCCACCCAGTCCCTGGTCGGCGAGCAGCTCGGCGGTCTGCGCCTCCGCGAGCACCCGGGCGTCGGGGTTGGCCCGCAGCAGGTGGGGCCCCCGGCGGGGGTCGAGGTGGTCCGGGTGCTGGTGGGTCACCACCACGGCGGTCAGACCGACCAGGTCGTCCAGGTCGGAGAAGGTCCCCGGGTCGATGAGGATGCGCTCCCCGCCCTCCTCCACGAGCAGGCAGGCGTGGCCCAGGTGCGTCAGCTGCATGGTGTGCCTCCGTCGTCGTCGGTGTCCGCCCCACGCTAGGACGGTGTCGGGGCGGGCGCCAGGGGGTGCGTACGCTGGGGCCCCGTGGAGTTCCTCAACGGCATGCGGCCGACGCACGAGCTGACCTACGACGACGTCTTCATGGTGCCCTCGCGCTCAGGGGTGACCTCGCGCCTGGACGTCGACCTGACGACGCCCGACCGCGTGGGGACCACGATCCCGGTGGTCGTGGCCAACATGACGGCGGTGTCCGGCCGGCGGATGGCCGAGACGGTGGCCAGGCGCGGGGGTGTCGCGGTGCTCCCGCAGGACATCCCGCTGCCGGAGCTGCGCCGGACGGTCGAGCGCGTCAAGGCGAGCCACCCGGTCTACGAGACGCCGATCGTCATCGAACGGTCCGCGCCGGTGGCCCAGCTGCTCTCGGTGATGGGCAAGCGGGCGCACCGGGCGGCGGTCGTCGTGGAGGCGGGCCGCCCGATCGGCATCGTCACCGAGGCCGACTGCGAGGACGTCGACCGCTTCTCCTCGGTCGGTGAGGTCATGCAGGAACCCCGCGTGGTCCTCGAGGACGGGGTGGACCTGCGGGTCGCCTTCGACGAGCTCGAGCAGACCCGCGCCGGTCTGGCGCCGGTGGTCTCCGGGGGTCTCCTGCGCGGGATCGTCACCCGGACGGGGCTGCTGCGCTCGGCGATCTACGCTCCTGCCCTCGACCCCGACGGCCGGTTGTGCGTGGGTGCCGCCGTGGGCATCAACGGCGACGTGCCGGCCAAGGCGGCCGAGCTGCTCGGCATCGGCGCCGACGTGCTGGTGGTGGACACCGCGCACGGTCACCAGGAGAAGATGATCGAGGCCCTCCCACAGGTGGTCGCGGCGCGCGACGAGCACGCGCAGCGCGCCGGCGTCCGGGTCCCCGTCGTCGCCGGCAACGTGGTCTCTGCGGCCGGCGTGCACGACCTCGTCGCCGCCGGGGCCGACATCGTCAAGGTGGGGGTCGGCCCGGGCGCCATGTGCACCACGCGGATGATGACCGGCGTCGGCCGGCCGCAGTTCTCGGCGATCGTGGAGTGCGCGGAGGCGGCCCGCGAGACGGGGGCGCAGGTGTGGGCCGACGGCGGCGTCAAGCATCCCCGCGACGTGGCCCTGGCGCTCGCCGCCGGTGCGGCCTCGGTGATGGTCGGGTCATGGTTCGCGGGCACCCTGGAGTCACCCGGGGACCTCATGCGGGACGCCGAGGGACGGGCCTACAAGGAGTCCTTCGGGATGGCCTCGGCGCGCGCGGTCCGCCAGCGGACCAAGGACCTCTCGGCCTTCGACCGGGCCCGCTCGGCGCTGTTCGAGGAGGGCATCTCCTCGGGGCGGATGTTCCTCGACCCGCAGCGCCCGGGCGTCGAGGACGTGCTCGACCAGGTCGTCTCCGGGGTGCGCAGCGCCTTCACCTACGCCGGTGCCCGGACCATCGGGGAGTTCCACACGCGCGCGGTCGTCGGCGTCCAGGGTGCCGCGGGCTACGAGGAGGGCAGGCCCCGCCACACCTCCTGGTAGGGGCCCCCGCCGGCACGGCCCAGCCTCCGCCCGCCGCAGGTCGACTACGCCTCGACGTGCAGGGTGTGCCAGGCGGCCCCGATGATGCCGGCGTCGTTGCGCAGCTCGGCGGCGACGATGGGGGCCCGCAGGTGGAGCAGCGGCAGGAACTTGTGGGCCTTCTTGGAGACCCCGCCGCCGACGATGATCAGGTCGGGCCAGAGCAGGTTCTCCACGTGCGAGTAGTAGCGCTGCAGCCGCTCGGCCCACTCCTCCCAGGAGAGGTCCTCCTCCTCCCGCACGCTGCTGGCGGCCCTCGTCTCGGCGTCGTGCCCGTCGATCTCCAGGTGGCCCAGCTCGGTGTTGGGCAGCAGCTCGCCGCCGCGGAAGAGCGCGGACCCGATGCCGGTGCCCAGCGTGGTGAGGAGGACCACGCCGTCGTTGCCCCGGCCGGCACCGTGGTGCATCTCGGCCACGCCGGCGGCGTCCGCGTCGTTGACGACGTGGACGGGGCGGTCCAGCCGCCGGGAGAAGAGCGCGTCGGCGTCCGTGCCGATCCAGCTCTTGTCGATGTTGGCCGCCGTGCGCACGACGCCGTGGTGCACGACCGCAGGCACGGTGATGCCGACGGGGCTGTCGTCGTCGATCTCGTCGTCGAACTCCGCGATGATGTCCGCCACGATCTCGGCCACCGCCTCGGGGGTGGCGTCCTCGGGCGTCTCGATGCGGATCCGGTCGGTGGCGAACGCGCCCTTCTCCAGGTCGACGGGGGCACCCTTGATGCCGCTGCCGCCGATGTCGACGCCGAGGATGTGCTGTCCCATGCTGTGTCCTTCCGATGGCTGTGGACCGGCCGCCGACGGGTGGCCGGGCTGTCAGGGGAGGGTGAGGATCTCCGGTCCGTCCTCGGTGATGAGGATGGTGTGCTCGAACTGGGCGGACGGCCGGCCGTCGGCGGTCAGGACGGTCCAGCCGTCGTCCCACTCGACCCACTCGTGGGTCCCGAGGTTGAGCATCGGCTCGATGGTGAAGGTCATGCCCGGCTCGATGACCGTGGCGTAGTCCGGGGCGGCGTCGTAGTGGGGGATCACGAGGCCGGAGTGGAACGCCTCGCCGACCCCGTGGCCGGTGAAGTCACGCACGACCCCGTAGCCGAAGCGGTGCGCGTAGCTCTCGATGACCCGCCCCACGACGTTGATCTCCCGGCCCGGCCGCGCGGCCCGGATGCCCCGCATCAGGGCCTCCTGGGTGCGCTCGACGAGCAACCGGGTCTCCTCGGGCACGTCGCCGCAGAGGAACGTGGCGTTGTTGTCCCCGTGGACCCCGCCCACGTAGGCGGTGATGTCGATGTTGCAGATGTCCCCGTCCTGGAGGGGGCGGTCGTCCGGGATGCCGTGGCAGACGACCTCGTTGACCGAGGTGCACAGCGACTTGGGGAACCCGCGGTACCCCAGCGTCGAGGGGTAGGCACCGTGGTCGAGCAAGAACCGGTGCCCGGCCTGGTCGATCTCGTCGGTGGTCACGCCGGGGCGGACCATCTCGCCGCACAGCGCCAGCGCCTGGGCCGCGATCCGTCCGGCGTGCCGCATCCGCTCGACGGTCTCCGCGTCCTTGACCTCCGAGCCCCGGAAGGGAGCGGGAGCCGGCCGGTCCACGTACTCGGGGCGGGCGATACCGGCAGGGACCGGACGACGCGGGCTGATCGCCCCGGGAGCGAGAGGGGTGCGGGTCGGCATAGGGTCGAGTGTAGGTGCCGTCCCGGGGTGGCACCCAGGGTCCAGGAAGCGCACGTGCCCGCACGGGCACCGCACCGGAGGTGAGACGGGTATGCAGTACTGGTTCAACACGCGCACCGGCCAGGTCGAGGCGGGGGACGACCCCGAACGGGCGCGCAGCCACGACCTGCTCGGGCCCTACGCCACGCAGGACGAGGCGTCCCGGGCGTTGGAGACCGCGGCGGCGAGGACGGCCGCGTGGGACGAGGAGGAGGCGGCCGAGGACGAGTGGCGCACCGGCGACCCGCAGGCCCGCGACTGGGACGCCAACCCGCTCAACGACTGAGCCCTCCGGCCCGGGCGCAGACACCGGGCCCCTCAGCGGCGGAGGGCGGGCAGGACCTCCCGGCCGAAGACCTCGATCCACTCCTCCTGGTTGCGCCCGACGTTGTGCAGGTAGACGCGGTCGAAGCCGTGGTCCAGGTAGCTCTGCACGTGCGCCCGGTGCACGTCCGGGTCGCTGGAGATCACCATCCGTCCCTCGAAGTCCTCGGGGCGCACGAGCGCGGCCATCTGGGCCAGGTCGTGGGGGGAGCGGATGTCGGCCTTGGCGAACCGCATACCCCCGTTGGGCCACTCGGTCAGGGCGTTGGCCAGGGCCTCCTCGTCGGTCGGGGCCCACGACAGGTGCAGCTGCAGGACCCGGGTCATGGTGTCCGGGTCCTTGCCCGCGTCGCGGGCACCCTGGGCGAAGCGGTCCATCAGCATCCCCACCTTCGCGTGCGGTGCGCCCACGGTGATGATCCCGTCCGCGTGCCGTCCCGTGCGCCGGGCGTTGACCGGCCCGGCGGTGGCCACGAGGATCGGCGGTGCCTGCTCCGGCATGGTCCACAGCCGGGTGGTCTCCATCCGGAAGTGCTCCCCCGTCCAGCGGGTGTCCTTCCCCTCCAGCGAGGCCGCGAAGAGCTGGGAGATCAGCTCCACGGCCTCGAACATCCGGCGGGAGCGCTCGCCGGCCTCCGGCCAGTAGCCGCCGACCACGTGCTCGTTCAGCGCCTCCCCGGCCCCCACGCCCAGCCACGTCCGTCCCGGGTACATGGCCTCCAGGGTCGCGGCCGCCTGGGCGACGATCGCGGGGTGCCAGCGGAAGCTCGGGCACACCACCCCCGGTCCGAGGTCCCCCCGGGTGCGCTCCCCGACGGCGGTGAGCACGTTCCAGACGAAGGCGGACTCACCCTGGGCGGGCACCCAGGGCTGGAAGTGGTCGGCGGCCATGCAGCCGGAGAATCCGTGCTCCTCCGCCAGCGCCGTCAGGCGCACGGCCTCGGAGGGGTGGAACTGCTCGAGCATGGCGGCGTAGCCGATGGTGAGGGAGCTCATGGTCAGCAGCGTAGGCGGAGGGCGCGGGTAGGGTCCGGCGGATGGACGACCTCCTCGTGGAACGGGTGCTCCGGGCGGTGGAACAGGTGCCGCGCGGGCGGGTGGTCAGCTACGGGGACCTGGCCGCGCTGGTCGGCACCGGACCCCGCCAGGTCGGGGCGGTGATGGCCCGGTGGGGTGGGAACGTGCCGTGGTGGCGGGTGACCGACCGGTCCGGGCGTCTGCGACCGGACCTGCTGGCGCGGGCCCGGGAGCAGTGGGCGGTCGAGGGGATCGGGCTGAGCGCGGACGGCCGAGGATGCCGGATCGGGACCCACCGGGCGGACCTGGAGCGGCTCGCCGAGGACCACGCCCGAGCCACCGCCGACCTGGACGATGCGGCAGGATGAGGCCATGAACCGCCAGCAGGAGTACGTCCTCCGCACCATCGAGGAGCGGGACATCCGGTTCGTCCGGCTCTGGTTCACCGACATCCTCGGCACCCTGAAGTCCGTGGCGGTGGCCCCGGCCGAGCTCGAGCAGGCCTTCACCGAGGGCATCGGCATCGACGGCAGCGTCATCGAGGGGTTCACCCGGGTCTACGAGGCCGACATGGTGGTGCAGCCGGACGCCGACACCTTCCAGGTGCTGCCCTGGCGGGAGCGCACCGCGCGGATGTTCTGCGACATCCACATGCCGGACGGGAGTCCCGCCGCCACCGACTCGCGGCACATCCTGCGCCGGGCGCTGGACGCCGCGGGGCAGGAGGGGTTCACCTTCTACACCCACCCGGAGATCGAGTTCTACCTGTTCAAGGAGCCCTACGACCCGAGCGTGGGGCCGGTGCCCGTGGACCAGGCCGGCTACTTCGACCACGTCGCCCGCGGGGACGGCCACGACTTCCGTCGGGGCGCGATCGAGATGCTCGAGCAGATGGGGATCTCGGTGGAGTTCAGCCACCACGAGGGTGGCCCCGGCCAGCAGGAGATCGACCTGCGCTACGCCGACGCGCTGTCCATGGCCGACAACATCATGACCTTCCGCACCGTCGTCCGTGAGGTGGCCCTGCACGAGAAGGCGTTCGCCACCTTCATGCCCAAGCCGCTGGCTCCCCACCCCGGCTCCGGGATGCACACCCACGTCTCCCTCTTCGAGGGGGACACCAACGCCTTCTACGAGCCGGGAGCCTCCTACGAGCTGTCCACGACCGGGCGCCGGTTCATGGCCGGCGTGCTCGCCCACAGCCGGGAGATCTGCGCCGTCACCAACCAGTGGGTCAACTCCTACAAGCGGCTCTGGGGCGGCGGCGAGGCGCCCGCCTACGTGTGCTGGGGGCACAACAACCGCTCGGCCCTGGCCCGGGTGCCGATGTACTCCATCGGCAAGGGGCACTCCCGCAGGATCGAGGTCCGCTCGATCGACGCGGCGTGCAACCCCTACCTGACGTATGCCGTGGTGCTCGCCTCCGGTCTGCGGGGGATCAAGGAGGGTTACGACCTGCCCCCCGAGGCCGAGGACGACGTGTGGGCGCTCACCGACTCCGAGCGGCGCGCCCTGGGGATCGACCCGCTGCCGCAGAGCCTGGGGGAGGCGGTGGCGGTCATGGAGGAGTCCGACCTGGTGGCCGAGGTCCTGGGGGAGCAGGTGTTCGACTTCTACCTGCGCAACAAGTGGCAGGAGTGGGGCGAGTACCGCTCCCAGGTCACCCGCTTCGAGCTCGACCGCTACCTGCTGCACCTGTGAGTCCCGGGCCGGTGCGGCGGCGAGGCGGTCCTCCGGGCGAGGAGGACGGCCCGGTGGGTGCGGCCGAGCTGGCGCGGGCGGGGGTGGCCGACACCCGCCGCTCCGGCGGCCTGCTCACCGAGGTGGTGGAACGGGCCGGCGACGGCCTCGACGTGCTCGCCCTCCTCGGCGACCTGTCCCGTGTCGCCGACCCGGACGCGGCGCTGCTGGGTCTGGTCCGGCTGCTGGATCCGCGGACCACCGCGGCCGACGGGTCCCGCACCGACGAGCAGGTGCTGCCCGTGGTCCGCGGGGGAGGGACGGAACGTCGACGGCTGTTCGCCCTCCTCGGGGGGAGCGGGGCGCTGGCCGACCACCTGGTCCGGCACCCGGAGCACCTGCCGGACGTGGTGGCCGGTCTCGACCCCGACCCGGCTGCCGTCGAGGAGGCGACCCGCGGGACCTCGGGCAGGGCGGGTGCCGAGGCGCTGCGGGTCGCCTACCGGCGCCAGCTGCTGAGGGTGGCCACCCGCGACCTGACGAGCGAGGACCCGGTGGACCTCGTCCCGGTGGTCGCGGGGTGGCTGGCCGACCTGGCCGGGGCGGCGCTGCGCGGCGCGCTGACGCTGGCCCGTGCAGAGACCGAGGACGAGGCCTGCTGCGACCTCGCGGTCGTGGCGATGGGCAAGACCGGAGGGGGCGAGCTCAACTACATCAGCGACGTGGACGTGATCTTCCTGGCCGCCCCCCGCGACGGGACGCCGGAGGACCGGGCCCTGGAGGTGGGGGCGACGCTGGCCAGCGCCGTGATGCGCATCTGCGGGCAGTCCACGTCGGAGGGCTCGTTGTGGCCCGTGGACGCGGCCCTGCGCCCCGAGGGCAAGAACGGTCCCTTGGTCCGCTCGCTGCACTCCCACCGGGAGTACTACCAGCGGTGGGCCAAGACCTGGGAGTTCCAGGCCCTGCTGAAGGCACGGTACGTCGCCGGTGACGAGGAGCTGGCGGAGCGGTGGGCCGAGCTGGTCCGGCCGCTCGTGTGGGGGGCCGCCGGGCGCGAGAACTTCGTCGACGACGTGCAGGCGATGCGTCGCCGGGTCGAGCGCAACGTGCGCTCCACCGAGGCTGACCGCGAGCTGAAGCTGGGCCCCGGAGGGCTGCGGGACATCGAGTTCAGCGTGCAGCTCCTGCAGCTGGTGCACGGGCGGACCGACGAGACGCTGCGCTCGCGGACCACCCTCGAGGCCCTGGCGGCGCTCCGGGACGGGGGGTACGTGGGGCGCGACGACGCCCGCGTCCTGGACGAGGCCTACCGCCTGCTGCGCTGCCTGGAGCACCGCCTGCAGCTGCACCGGATGCGTCGCACGCACGTCATGCCGACGTCGGACGTCGAGCTGCGCCGGCTGGGCAGGTCGCTGGGGGAGCGCGGAGAGGCCGACCGTGCCGTGGTGCAGCGGTGGCGGGGCGTCCAGCGCGACGTGCGGCGCCTGCACGAGCGTCTCTTCTACCGTCCCCTGCTCGGTGCCGTGGCCCGGTTGTCCACCGACGAGGTGCGGCTCTCGCCGGAGGCCGCCAGGGAGCGGCTCTCGGCCCTGGGGTTCCGCGACCCGGAGGGGGCCATGCGCCACCTGGGGTCGCTCACCGAGGGACTGAGCCGGCGGGCCACCATCCAGCGGCACCTGCTCCCGGTGATGCTGTCCTGGTTCGCCGACGGGGCCGATCCGGACGCGGGCCTGCTGGCCTTCCGCCGGATCAGCGACGCCCTGGGCACGACCCACTGGTACCTGGGGATGCTGCGGGACGAGGGGACGGCCGCCGAACGGCTCGCCCGGGTCCTGTCCACCAGCAGGTATGCCGTGGACCTGCTCCTGCGCGCGCCCGAGACGGTCGCCCTGCTGGGCGACCCCGCCGCCCTGGTGGTCCCGCAGCCGGAGGCCCTGCTGGCCCGGATGTCCGCAGCGGCGACCCGTCGGGCCGAACCCGCCGAGGCGTTCGGCGCCGTCCGCACGGTCCGTGCCCGCGAGCTGGTCCGGATCGTGCTCGGCGACCTCGTCGGCGGCTGGACCGGGGACGAGGTGCGCCAGGCTCTCACCGACGTCACCGACGCCACGCTGCGCGGTGCCCTGCAGGTCGCCGCGCGCGTGGTGCAGGAGAGGGACGGGGGCCTGGTCACCGACCTGCTGGTCGTCGGGATGGGCCGGCTCGGTGGTCGCGAGCTGGGGTACGCCAGCGACGCCGACGTGCTCTACGTCCACCGGCCGCACCAGGGGGCGGACGCCGAGCTGGCCACCCGGCAGGCCGGGGACGTCGTGGCCGAGCTGCGGGCGGGCCTGTCCGGCCGGGCCGGGCCCGACCCCGCGCTGGAGCTGGACGCCGACCTGAGGCCCGAGGGTCGCTCCGGGCCGCTCGTGCGGACCCTGGAGAGCTATGCCACCTACTACGCGCGCTGGTCGGCCGGATGGGAGTCGCAGGCCCTGCTGCGTGCCCGCCCTGTCGCCGGTGACGAGGAGCTCGGCCAGGCGTTCACCGACCTGGTGGAGCCGTTGCGCTGGCCCGAGGGCGGGATCGGGCCGGAGGCGGTGCGGGAGATCCGACGGCTGAAGGCCCGGATGGAGTCCGAGCGGCTGCCCCGGGGAGCCGATCCGCGCGCCCACCTCAAGCTCGGGCGCGGCGGGCTGTCCGACGTGGAGTGGGTGGCCCAGCTGCTGCAGCTGCAGCACGCGCACGAGCACGAGGGTCTGCGGACCACCAGCACCCTGGGTGCGCTGACGGCCGCGGTGGCGGCCGACCTGCTCGCCGTCGAGGACGAGAGGACCCTGGCCCGTGCCTGGGAGCTGGCCTCGCAGCTGCGCGACGCGGGCGTGATGTGGCGTGGTCGGCCGGTGGACTCGGTCCCCAGCGCGCTGCGCGACGCCGAGGGGATGGCCCGCGTCATGGGTCGGCCGCCGGGCCACGGGTCCGAGCTGGCCGAGGAGTGGCGGCGCACGGCCCGCCACGCCCGTCAGGTGGTCGACCGGCTCCTCTACGGGGACGCGCCGCCCGCCCACGGCACGCGGGGCCCGGCCTCGCCCCGCGGGGAGCACGCCCGGGCCGGCCGGGCCGCGGGCTTCTCCCGGGCCGCCGACGGTCCTCCCCCTTCGGCCTCACGGTTCCCCCGTCCCAGCCGGGACCGGCCAGGTCGGGACCGGGGCCCCTCGTCCGGGCCGGGTCGTTCGTAGGATGTCCCGGTGACCACGCCGAGCACGCGTCCCTCGGACGACCGAGCTGCACCCTCGCCCTCGGCGTCCCTGCCCACGGCCCTGCTCCTGATGAGGGGGCCCCGGGAACGGGTGTCCGACTGGGTCGGCCGCTCGGTCGTCCCCCTGGTCGTGGCGCCCGCCGGGCGCTGGACCTTGGCGGTCGCGGTGGGGGGACCCCGCACCGGCCCTCCCTACGACGACGGCGCCCTCCTGCTCGCCGGACGGCCGGTCCCGGGCAGGACGGCACCGGCCCTGGGGTTCTTCGAGATCGACGGGCGGGCCGTGGTCACCGTGCACGCCCCGGGCAGGCGTCGCGGCCCGGGATGGGTCGTCTGGGAGCCGGAGGTCGGGCTGATCCGGCCTCCCGGTCTCGACCTGGCCGGCCCCGGGGAGATCGTCCGGCTCGCCGGCTGCCCGTCGCAGACGCGCGAGGAGCTGGTCGACCTCCTGCACGAGACCAGGCCCCGCCCGGTGACCATGCTCCAGGCCGTGATGGCCACCCTGGGGCTCCCCGGCCCGCGCTTCCTGCAGGACCCCGCCCGGGCCGCGGACCTGCCCGGCGCCGTGCGTCACGACCCCTCCGGGAAGGAGGTGTCCTGGTTCGAGGACGCGGTCGCCGACTCCGTCCGGTTGCGCCGCGAGCTGGGGCTGCTCGGGTGAGGCCGCCGGGACCGCTCGGGGGACGCCGCGCCCGCGGGCGCGGGAGGGCGGCCCGGTGAGCCGCTTCACGCTGCTTCCCGCGGTGGACGTGGCCGGCCGACAGGCGGTCCAGGTCGTCGACGGGGGGACGAGGGACCCGCTCCGGGTGGCCCGCCGCTGGATCGACGAGGGCGCGGAGCGAATTCACCTGGTCGACCTCGACCGAGCATTCGGGCGGGGGTCGGACCTGCCCTACCTGGCCGAGCTCGTGCGCGTGCTGCCGGTCCCG
>DATISK010000138.1:0-3025 GCA_035581545.1 Ornithinimicrobium sp.
TGACCACGAAGGTCAGCGCGATGGTCAGGACGACGGCCGGGTCGAAGGTCGCCGCTTCCATGACGAGGCCGGTCGCGAGGAAGATCGACCCGACCACGACGGGCGGGATCACCAGCGTCCGTCCGTCGCCCAGACCGACCAGGGCGACCAGCCCGGCCAGGAGCGCCCCGGCGCCTGCCCAGGCGGTCGCGAGACCGAAGACCGGGCCGTCGGGCGCGAGCATGAACCCGGCCACGGCGGCGTACCCGGCCCCCATCCACGCGACGGCCACGGCCGTTTCGGGCTCGTGCTGGGCGCGGGAGAGCACGATCGCCCCGGCGACCAGGGCCAGCGCGACCACGGCAGCGGCGGCTGCGGCGAGCGTGGAGTCCTGGATGAAGAGCGCAGCGGCCCCGAGGACCATGAGCAGCCCGGCGGCAGCGAGGGCGGTCCGCCGGCCCGACGCCGGTTCCCACGGCTTGAGGTCCCGCTCGACCACGTCGGTCATCGCCTCGACCACGTCGTCGTAGACCCGGGGCGGCGCGTCGTCGACCCCGGCGGCGACGGTGAGCAGGCCGCCGTCCTCGATGCCCTGCATGGTCAGGCCTGCGTCACCGGCGAGCTCCCGGCCCTCCTGGGTGACCAGGCGGTAGCCGCCGTACACGGTGACGGCGTCGAGCAGCCCGACGCTGCGGGCGAGCTCGGGGACCAGTTCGGCCACCGGGACCGCGCCGGGGAGGACGAGGTCGACCCGGCGGGTTCCGGACGCAACCGTCACCCGCACCAGGCCCGAAGCGCTGGTTGGCGCCTGACTCATCGACACACTCCCGGACTCGACGTCGACGGCCCTGCTGCGGGCCGCTGGCATGCTACTCAGTCGATCACGCCGGGCGCGCCGTCCTCGTCGTCGATCCAGTCCTGCCCGTCGTCGAAGAACTCCTGGTCGCGGGCCTGCTCCTCGTCGCGCTGGCGCGCGGCACCACGGCCCGCCACGGCGCTGGTCCGACCGACGGCCCGGGTGACGGAGGTGCTCCGGCCTCCGGGGGCACCGACGCCCGCACCGGCGCGCGCTCCGCTCCCGGCTGCCACGCCGCGGGCGCCACTCGGGGAGGTCCGCGTCGACCCGCCGGCACCACGGGCGTTGGTGCCGCCGGAGCCGCTCCGCGTGCCCGGAGACCCGGGCACGGAGGTGCTGCGCCCCAGGGCCCCGGCGGCCCCGGTGCGGGACGTGCTGCCGATGGGGCGGGCCTGGGAGCCGGCACTCTTCGCCGCGCTGGTCCCGGCGGCGGGGGCCCCACCGCCGCGCACGGCTCCGGCCAGGCCGGCCATGCCGCCGACCAGGCCACCCCCGAGGGCGCCACCCGTGCCCCCGAGCGTCGCTCCGGCGGGACCCGTGACCGAGGCGGCAGCCGCCGGAGCGGTGGGGGTCGCGGGCCCGGAATCGCCGGGACCCTGGGGGACGCCGGTGACGACCGGGCCGGGGGCAGGGACCTCTCCAGGTCCGGGGGCGAGGCTCGGGCCGGGGTGATGGCCCGGACCGGGAGCAGGTCCGGGGCCCGCACCAGGGCCGGCACCGCCACCGGACAACGCGGGGGCACGACCACCGCCGGCAGGCACCACGCCACGACCGCCACCGGTGCAGTCGCCACAGGCGCCACCGGCGCAACCGTCGCCAGCAGCGCCGCCACCGAGTCGGCGGTCCGGCTCGCCGTGCACCTGCTTCATGGTCTCCGTGGACCCGCGGTACACCTCGTCCATGCGGTCGGCCGCCTGACGGGCCTGCTCCTCGCGCTCCGCGAAGGCGGCGTTGAAGGCGGCCTTCTGGGCACTGTGGGCCCGGTGGGCACGGATCTGGTCGACCTCGTCGGCCTCGGGGTTGGGCCGGAAGTCGCCCGGGTCGTTGAGCTCACCGGCGAAGCTGGTCTGCACGCTGCGCGCCTGGCTGAGGGCGCTCCGGGCCTCGTTGAGCGCGTCGCTCGCCCGCATCATCTGCTGCCGACGTCCGGCGACCTTCTCGGCCATGGTCGTGAACGCGGCCGCGGCGGCGGGACCGGTGTCCGGCCCCAGCTGGCGGCCGACGCCGGGAGCGGCCTTCTCCAGCGCGCCCTGGACGAGCTCGAGCATGTCCGCGCCGTAGCGCCACTCGTCGCTGGCAGCCTGGACCTGCTCCTCGGTGGCACCGGCCAACGCCTTCTCGAGGCGCATCACCTGAGGGCCCTTCATCCCCGGTCACCCCCGTGCTCGTTACGGGCCTGGGCGTACTTGTGGTCGCCGTCGAACCACCGGTTCGCGTCCTCGAGCTCGGCGACGGCTGCCTCCTGACGGCTCAGGTCGCTCCCGGCCACCGCGTCGGCGTCGTTGAGCATGGCCTCGGCCCTGACCACGCCCTCCCGGAAGTCACGCATGTCGGCGGTCACGCCGGCCAGGGTGTCGGCGATGACCTGGTGGGCCAGCCCGTGGTGGAAGCCCAGCTCGTTCGCGGTCTCGGACCCTCCGAACGCCGACGCCGACACGTCGAGGTTGTGGAAGTCCCCGCGCTCGAGGTTGTTGGCGCTCGTGAGCAGCGTCCGCTTCACGACCTCCAGCTCGTCGGGCTCGAGGACGGTCTCGAGGCCGCGGATGAAGCCGCCGATGAAAACCATGGTTCCCCCTCGTGGATCCGTGGTCCGAGTCTCCGAGAGGGCCGGTGGCCCGTGGCCGCCGACCCTCCAGAGGACGTCAGGACGTCAGATCTCGAACGACGCCGCACCGCGCTGGTCGGCGGCCCGGTACTCGGCGTTGGACTGGTAGACGGTCTGGCTCGTCTGGTCGAGCAGGTCGCGCATCTCCTGGATGGCGGCGTCCCACTTGGCCTTCGCCGCGTGGTAGCTGGCCTGGGCGTTACCGGACCAGTCGCTCTTGAGGGGCGCAAGCTCGCCCTCGAGCCGGTTCATCCGGTCGTCGATCTCCTTGACCGCGGTGTAGAGGTCCTGGGCGGCGTTGTCGAGGCCGGCGTGGTTGACGCGAAGTCCGTCGAGGTTCATGTCCCTGTCTCCTTCAGTCCTGG
>DATISK010000139.1:0-9143 GCA_035581545.1 Ornithinimicrobium sp.
GGCGGCGACCTGCTCGGCGGCGGCCCGGTCGGCGGCGACCTGCTCGGCGGCGGCCTGCTCGGCGGCGGCCTGCTCGGCGGCGGCGCGCTCCTCCGCGGCAGCACGCTCGGCGGCGCGCTCGTCCGCCTTGCGCTCGGAGATCCGCTCGGCCGCGCCACGGGCGGCCTCGACACCCTCGCCGGTCAGGCCGGCGGAGAGGCCCAGCGCGGCGGACCCCTTCTCGAGACGCTCGGCCGCCGCGAGGGCGCCCAGGTCCTGGCCGGCGTCCGCCGACAGGCCGGTGACCGTGCCGACGGCCGGCTCGGACTCGCCCACGGCGGTGGGGGTGGACGAGCTGGCCGGGACGGTCGCCGTCGTGGCGTAGGCGGCCAGGGCGAGCGAGCCCGCGGCGATACCTGCGGTGACGGCAGCAGCGGGGCCGGTGAGCCGACGAGGACGGTGCGTGCCGTGGGCGCGCTGGGACGGCAGGGAGGACTTCTTCACAGGGGGGACCTTTCGCAGACCGGTTCGCCGCCGCCGGAGGCGGACGCGGGACGCGTTCGACACGGGACCGGATGGGGACTGGCGGCGTTACCAAATCGTGATCTGACGTACCTACGGTGCCTGCCCCGGGGCCGCGTCGTCAACCTGACGGATGGCCGCGTGACGAACCTCACACCGCCGGAGCGACGGTGTGCGATGGTCGCGCAGCAGCATACGCGCTGGTCAGGGTGGCCTCCTGCGTCGAGGTCAACCCAGCGGGTGACCCTCCAGCATCTCGGTGACGAGCGCGGCGATGGGCGAGCGCTCGCTGCGGGTGAGCGTGACGTGCGCGAACAGCGGGTGGCCCTTGAGCGCCTCGATCACCGCGGCCACGCCGTCGTGCCGGCCGACCCGCAGGTTGTCCCGCTGCGCGACGTCGTGGGTGAGCACGACCCGCGAGCCCTGCCCGATGCGGGAGAGCACGGTCAGGAGCACGTTGCGCTCCAGACTCTGCGCCTCGTCGACGATGACGAACGCGTCGTGCAGGGAGCGGCCCCGGATGTGCGTGAGCGGGAGCACCTCCAGCATGTCCCGCGCCAGCACCTCCTCGACCACCTCCGCCGACACGACCGCGCCCAGGGTGTCGAAGACCGCCTGGGCCCAGGGACCCATCTTGTCGTTCTCGCTGCCGGGCAGGTAGCCCAGCTCCTGCCCGCCGACGGCGTAGAGGGGGCGGAAGACGACCACCCGCCGGTGCTGACGACGCTCCATCACCGCCTCGAGGCCGGCGCACAGCGCCAGGGCCGACTTTCCCGTCCCGGCGCGACCACCGAGGCTCACGATCCCCACGTCGGGGTCCAGCAGCAGGTCGAGGGCGATGCGCTGCTCCGCGCTGCGGCCGTGGAGCCCGAAGGCGTCCCTGTCCCCACGGACCAGGCGGACGGCCCGGTCGGCCCCGACCCTGCCGAGCGCACTGCCCGAGGGACCCAGGATGGTCAGGCCGGTGTGCACGGGCAGGTCGGCCGCCCGCGGGTGCTCGAGCCGGGCGTGCTCGTAGAGCTCGTGCATCTGCGCGTCGTCGACCTCGAGCTCGCCCATGCCGGTCCAGCCGCTGTCGACGGCGAGCTCGGCGCGGTACTCCTGGGCGTCCAGACCGACGGCCGAGGCCTTGACCCGCATCGGCAGGTCCTTGGACACCACCGTCACGTCGTCGCCCTCGGCGGCCAGGTTCGCGGCCACGGCCAGGATCCGGGTGTCGTTGTCCCCCAGCCGGAACCCCAGCGGCAGGGCGTTGGGGTCGCTGTGGTTCAGCTCGACGTGCAGCGTCCCGCCCGCAGCGCCCACGGGGACCGGCTCGCTGAGGGTGCCGTGGGTGACCCGCATCTCGTCCAGGGTGCGCAGCGCCTGGCGGGCGAAGTAGCCGAGCTCGGGATGGTGGCGCTTGGCCTCGAGCTCGGTGATGACCACGACCGGCAGCACCACGGCGTGCTCGGCGAAGCGCGCGAGCGCCCCCGGGTCGGACAGCAGGACGGAGGTGTCCAGGACGTAGGTCTTGCGTCCGGTCTCGGGGAAGGCGTCGACGGGAGGCGGGACGGCGAGAGGCGTGCGCGTCGGGGCGGGGGTGCGGGACGTGATGGTCATGGCTGGCTCCCTGCGGACGCGCGCCGGGCTGCTACGCGTCTCGTCGGTGGTCGGACCGGGACCGGGCCCCTCCGCGGACGGTGGACCGGCGCCGGCCCTCCGCCGTGAGCCTGAGCTCCATGGATGGGCCTCCCGAGAGGCAGGACGGGTGTCCCGCCTCTGGCACCGACGGTATGCGGTGTGACGCGGGACACCCTGAACCCCCGGCGGCGTGTCGACGAGGAGGAGATGAACGGCGGGTGACCGACCCCGGACCGGGGTCCGGCCCACCGCCGGCCGGGGTGGCGGTCAGAGCACCTTGGACAGGAACGACCGGGTCCGCTCGTGCTGGGGGGCGGCCAGCACCTCGGCCGGGGCACCCTCCTCGACGATGACGCCGTCGTCCATGAAGACCAGCTTGTCCCCGACCTCGCGGGCGAACCCCATCTCGTGGGTGACGACCATCATGGTCATGCCCTCGGCGGCCAGCGTCTTCATCACCTCCAGCACGTCGCCCACCAGCTCGGGGTCGAGGGCGGAGGTGGGCTCGTCGAAGAGCATCATGTCCGGCTCCATGGACAGGGCACGGGCGATGGCCACCCGCTGCTGCTGCCCGCCGGAGAGGTGGGCCGGGTAGGCGTCCTCCCGCTCGGCCAGGCCGACCTTGGCCAGGTTGGCGCGGGCGATCCCCTCGGCGTCCGCACGGTCGCGCTTGAGGGAGCGCTGCTGGGCGATCGTGAGGTTGCGCAGCACCGTCATGTGCGGGAAGAGGTTGAACTGCTGGAAGACCATCCCGATCCGGGCGCGCACCGCGTCCAGGTCGGTCTCGGGGTCGGTGATGTCGATGCCCTCGACGAGGATCTGCCCCGAGGACGGCTCCTCCAACCGGTTCACGCAGCGCAGCAGGGTGGACTTGCCGGACCCGGAGGGACCGATGACGCACACGACCTGTCCGTGGTCGACGTGGAAGTCGATCCCCTTGAGCACCTCGTTGGCACCGAACGACTTGTGCAGGTCACGGACGGCGATGGCCGGGGCGGAGGGGTCGGGCCGACGGGCGTCACCCACGCCCTGGGGCCCGTCCTCACCGGGGAGGCGGGTGGCGTCGTGCATCTCGGACATCAGCGGGACCTGTTCTGTCGGGTCTCCATCCACGCCACCAGACGTGTGAGCGGGAGGGTGATCGCCAGGTAGAGGAGGGCGGCCAGGGTGAGGCTCGTGGCGGTGCCCGCCGTCGGGCCGCTCGTCATCAGGTCCCGGCCCAGGGTGGTCAGCTCGCGCTGGCTGGCGGCCAGCCCGATGACGAACAGCAGGGCCGTGTCCTTGATCAGCAGCACGAACTCGTTGGTCAGCGGCGGGACCACGATCCGCAGCGCCTGCGGCATGACGATCGAGGTCATGGTCCACCCCGACGACATGCCCAGGGAGCGGGCCGCCTCGGCCTGACCCTTGGGCACGGCCTGGATGCCGGCCCTCAGCGTCTCGGCGATGTAGGCGCTGGCCACGAACACCAGGCCGAGCAGCCCGGCCCCGACCGGGCCGCCCGGAGGGGTCCACCCGGTGGCGATCGGCACCCCGAAGGCCATGCCCAGGATGACGATCAGGGAGGGCACCCCGCGGAAGAACTCCACCCACACCGTGGCCAGCCACCGGTAGGGCACCACCGGGGACAGCTTCATCAGCGCCAGCCCGAAGGCCAGGACCAGCCCGCCCCCGAAGGCCACGAAGGTGTAGCCCAGGGTGTTGCGCACCCCGGTGAGGATCAGCGCGCTGAGGTTGTCCCCGAGCCCGTCCAGGTTGAAGAAGTTGGCCTGCAGCCGTCCCCAGTCCAGGGTGACGGCCACGACGACCGCGGCGGCCACGAGCACGGCATACATCGCCAGGTGGGTCAGGCGGCGCTTGGTGGTCCTCTTCACCGGAGAGACCCCCTTCTTCGTCGTCGGGGTCGCTCAGCCCTCGCTGAAGTAGGTGTCGTAGATCTCGTCGTAGGTGCCGTCGTCGCGCAGCGTCTGCAGCTGCTCGTCCACCGCCTCGACGAGGGCGGTGTTGCCCTTCTCCACCGCGAAGCCGTACTGCTCGTCGGTGGAGTACTCCTCGACGATGGTGAAGTCGCCCTCGCGGGTGTGCTCCAGGTTGACCGGCAGGTCCTGGAGGAGCGCGTCCACCTGGCCGGCCTGCATGGCCTGCCACATCTCGGCGTCGCCCGGGAAGGTCGTGATGTCGGCCTCCGGGGCGTTCTCCTCGGTGTAGGCCTTGCCGGTCGTGCCCTGCTGGACACCCACCGACCGGCCGGTCAGGTCCTCGATCGAGGTGATGTCGGAGTCCTCGGCGACGAGCAGGGACTGCTTGGAGTCGTAGTACCCGGCGGAGAAGTCCAGGTTCTCCTTGCGGTCCTCGGTGATCGTCATCGCGCTCGCCACCAGGTCGCACTGGCCGGCGTTGAGGGCCAGGCCGGACTGGAGGGCGTCGAAGGACGAGTCCTTGACCTCCAGCTCCAGCTCGAGCCCGTCGGCGATGGCCTGGACGAGGTCCATGTCGAAACCGGTGTAGCCGGACTCGGTGCTCTCGTCGAAGTCCTCGAACGGCGGGTAGGGCACGTCGGAGCACACGGTCAGGGTGCCGTCGGTGACCAGGTCCAGCTCCTCGCCGGCGGCGGCGCTGGCCTCACCCCCGTCACCCCCGGCGTCACCACCGTCGTCGGACCCGCAGGCGGACAGGGTCAGGACCAGGCCGGCGGCCGCGGCGGCCGCGCTCAGGGATCGCATGTTCATTCCCGCACTGTAAGCCACCCGACGCCCGTGGGACCACCACGCCGCGCGTCGTCGGCGCAGGTCACGGGCGGGGCGGCAGCGCGCCCCGGCGGCACGGCGTCCCCGGGTCCGCGGTGGCCGGTCAGGCGCCGAACCGACGCTCGCGCTCGGCGTAGGCGCGCAGGGCCCGCAGGAAGTCCACCTTGCGGAAGTCGGGCCAGTAGGCCTCGCAGAAGTAGAACTCGCTGTGCGCGCTCTGCCACAGCAGGAAGCCGCCCAGCCGTTGCTCCCCGGAGGTCCGGATGACCAGGTCCGGGTCGGGCTGACCCTTGGTGTAGAGGTGCTCGGCGATGTCCTCGGCGGTGACCTGGTCGGCGAGCTCGGCCAGCGTCATCCCCCGGTCGGCCGCCGACCGGAGCATGGAGCGCACCGCGTCGGCGATCTCCCGCCGGCCCCCGTAGCCGATCGCCACGTTGACGAGGATGCCCCGGACGGCCGCGGTCCGCCCGGCCGCCTCGGTCAGGGCCTCGACGGTCCTGTCGGGCAGCAGGTCCAGGGCGCCCACCAGGTGGATCCGCCACCGACCTGCGGCGGCCAGCTCCTCGACCACCCCCTCGATGATCTCCAGGAGGGGCTCGAGCTCCTCCTCCGGCCGGTTGAGGTTGTCGGTGGACAGCAGCCAGAGGGTGACCACCTCCACGCCGGCCTCCTCGCACCAGCCCAGGAACGGGGCGATGTTCTCGGCGCCGGCACGGTGCCCCTCGGCCGACCCGGCACCCCGCTGCCGGGCCCACCGCCGGTTGCCGTCGAGCATGACGCCGATGTGCCGGGGGAGCCGCTGGAGGGGGAGCTGGCGGCGCAAGGAGGAGGTGTAGGCCTTGTAGACCAGGTCCCGCGGCGTCTGCATGGGGCAAACCTACTCGGGCCGCCTGGGCGGTGGCGTCGACTCAAACCTACGCTTTCGTAACCTACGGCACCGTAAGTTACGCTGGGAGCATGACGCGCGATCCCCGGGCCCACCGGCACACGGCACAGGACGTCGCCCACCAGGCGCACGAGGCGATGGACGCGGCCGGCGGGAAGGTCGAGCAGCTGGTGGACCAGCTCAAGCCCCGGCTGAGGGGCTGGTTGCACCTGGGGATGGTGCCGGTCAGCGTCGCCGCCGCCGTGATCCTCGTGGCGCTCGCGCGCACCCCGGCCGAGCGCGCCGCCACCGCCGCCTTCGGCCTCACCGCGGTGCTGCTGTTCGCCACGTCGGCCACCTACCACCGTGGCCACTGGTCCCCGCGCACGGCCGTGATCCTCAAGCGCCTGGACCACGCCAACATCTTCCTCATCATCGCGGGCACGCACACGCCGTTCGCCGTGATGCTCCTCCCTCCGGGCCAGGCCCGCACGCTGCTGCTCGTGGTGTGGAGCGGCGCGGTGGCGGGCGTCCTGTTCCGGGTCTTCTGGACCGGCGCGCCGCGGTGGCTCTACACGATGGTCTACGTGGCGCTGGGCTGGGTGGCGGTGTTCTTCCTCGTCCCCTTCTGGCGGACGGGAGGCCCGGTCGTCGTCGGCCTGATCGCCGCCGGCGGCCTGCTCTACACGCTGGGGGCGGTGGTCTACGCCGCCAAGCGGCCCGACCCCTCCCCGCGGTGGTTCGGCTTCCACGAGGTCTTCCACGCCTTCACCGTCGCGGCGTTCTCCTCGCACTGGGTGGCGGCGCTGCTCACGGTCCTGGGCGTCCGGGCGGCCGCTGCCTGACGCCGGGCCACGGCCGGTCAGGCCAGCGGGTCGGGCTCCCGGTCGCTCACCGTGCCGCCGGCGCTGCTCGGGGCCGCGTCGGAGCGGTCCGCGACGGTCCCGGGCCGCTGCGGGCGCAGGGCCTGGACCCGCTCCTCCTCGCGCAGCCGCATGCGCCGCAGCCGACGGGTGAGGTCGCGCCCGAGCAGCCAGATCGCGATCATCAGGCCGAAGAGGACGAGGAAACCGCCCATCCCGGCGGTGATCTCCACCGACGTCGTGTTCATCCGGTGTGTCCCTCCTCGCTGCGCATGTCGTCCTGGCCGTCGCCGTCGGCGTCCTGCGGGGCGGTGGAGCGGGCGTCCACGTCGGGCCGGTCCCCGTCGGCGGGCAGCGGGGGCGGCCCGGTGTAGGCGAGCACCAGCTCGCCCTCGGCGTCCCGCTCGGGCACGCGCCGGCATACCTCGTCGGGGTCCGCCAGCCCGCGCACGCCGGCGAACAGGTCGTCCTCGGGGAGCTCCACCGGGACGAGCGAGCGGGCGAGCTCGAACTCCTCGGTGGGCCACACCCGCTGCTGGACCTCCAGCGGCACCGCGAACCAGTGACCCTCGGGGTCGACCTGGGTGGCGTGGGCGCGCAGCGCGTCGTCGCGCTGGGAGAAGTGGTCCGCGCAGTCGATCCGGGTGGTCAGCACGCGACGCGGCCGGCGGCGGATGTTGGCCAGCCAGTCGGCGTAGGGCGCCTCGTGCCCCGCCTCGACCATGGCCTCGTCCAGCCGTTCCATCCGCTCCGGGGACCAGCCGTTGTAGTAGACCTTCAGGGGCTGCCAGGGCCGGCCCGCGTGGGGGTATGCCGTGGGGTCGCCGGCGGCCCGGAAGGCCGCCATCGTCACCACGTGGGTCTGGACGTGGTCCGGGTGGGGGTAGCCCCCGTTCTCGTCGTAGGTGGTGATGACGTGCGGCCGGAACTCCCGGATGACGCGGACGAGCGCCTCGGTGGTCGCCTCCAGCGGCTCGAGGGCGAAGCAGCCCTCGGGCAACGGTGGCAGCGGGTCGCCCTCCGGCAGCCCGGAGTCGACGAAGCCCAGCCAGGTGTGGCTGACGCCGAGCACCTCGGCCGCCCGGGCCATCTCGCGGCGGCGCACCCGGGAGATGTCCCGCAGGATGTCGGCGTCGTCCTTGAGCTTCTCGTTGAGGATGTCGCCCCGCTCGCCGCCCGTGCAGGACACGACGCGCACGTCCACCCCGTCGGCCACGTAGCGGGCCGAGGTCGCCGCACCCTTGGAGGACTCGTCGTCGGGGTGGGCGTGCACGGCCATCAGGCGCAGTCCCTGCGGCGTGGTCATCAGGCTCCTTCGCGGTGGTCGGGCCGGGCGGGACCCGGTCGACGTCATGACGGACAATGGGGGAGTGCCGGGCGCCGCCCGGGCACACCAGCGTCCCTCCATCCTCTCACCCGCGCACGGCAGGACCGACCCCACGTGACGAGCAGCATCCCCACCCCCGACCGTCCACGACGCGCAGCGGCGCAGCCGGTCGACCCCTCCGAGGAGGAGCTGGACGGGCTGCCGTCGCGCACCACCCCGGCCCAGCGGCGCCGCTGGTGGATCGTCGGGAGCATCGCCGTGACGGCGATGGTGGCGCTGGCCGTCTGGTTCGGCCTGTCCGCCACCCTGGGGCGGGTGCACTGGGTCTCCACCGGCCACCAGGTGGTCTCCGACGCGCAGGTCGACGTGCGCTTCGACCTGCGCCGCGACCCCGACCGGGCGGTGGTCTGCGAGCTGGAGGCCCAGGCCGCCAGCCATGCGGTGGTCGGCCGCACCGAGGTGACGGTCGACCCGTCCCCGCAGTCCCCGAGCCGGCACGTCGAGCCGGTGCGCACGGCGTCGCCGGCGATCACCGGCTACGTGGAGCGGTGCTGGTACGCCGACGAGGCGCCGCCCCGCAGCCGGGGATGACCCCGGTCGCGGGCGACGCCTCGTCGCCGCTGTCGCTCAGGCCTGGTAGGGCTTGGCCTCCACGACCTTGACCTCGATCTGCTTGCCGTTCGGCGCCTCGTAGGTCACGGTGTCGCCGGGCTTGGCGCCCATCAGGGCCGCCCCCATCGGCGACTTCTCGCTGTAGACGTCCAGGTCCTCGCCCTCGTCGATGATCTCGCGGGAGCCCAGCAGGAAGGTCTCGGTCGCGCCGAACATCTCGACGGTGACGACCATGCCCGGCTCGACGATCCCGTCGTCGGCCGGGGAGGTGCCCACGACGGCGTTCTGCAGGAGGTGCTCCAGCTGGCGGATGCGGGCCTCCATCTTGCCCTGCTCCTCCTTGGCGGCGTGGTAGCCGCCGTTCTCCTTCAGGTCACCCTCCTCCCGGGCCGCCTCGATCCGGCGGGCGAACTCCGAGCGGCCCTCGCCGGTGAGCTGGGACAGCTCGGCGCGCAGGCGCTCGTAGGCATCCTGGGTCAGGTAGCTGGCGTCCTTGGCGGTGTCGGTCACGTCTCTTCCACTCCTCGTCTGGTGGGCCGCGCCCCCTGGGTGCGGCCCAAACACAAGGTCCGGGCACGGTCTGCCCGGACCGTGGTCAACCTCCT
>DATISK010000140.1:0-9337 GCA_035581545.1 Ornithinimicrobium sp.
CCGGTGGACTGAGCGAGCGGGCGACGCCGGGTCGCCCCGCTCCGGAAGGAAACACCGATGCACCGCATGCTCCGCCGAGGGGTCCTCGCCACCGTCGCCGGCACCGCCGCCGTCGCGATGGCCGCCGGGTCCGCCTCCGCCCACCACTGCTTCGTCCCGATGTACAGCCTCAACGGGCCGAGCTCACCCAACTGGGACGTCTACTCCGCCGAGCGTGCTGCCGCCGAGCTGGCAGGGGTGGTCCCAGGGTGCGACGAGGCCGCGGACGCCGGATACGCCGCGCTGCGGGCCGAAGGACTGCCCGTGGGGATCAAGATCTTCACCAAGATGGTGATCGGCGACCCCAAGGGGGTTCGGGGACAGGTCCCCAACCCCAACGGGGCCAACGGCAAGGGGCTGGAGGACTTCGTGGCCGGTTCGGACCTGGCGGACGACCTCCTCGGCACCTGGATCGGCACGGTCATGACCTACGACTGCGGCACCTGACCTCACGGGTGGCGGAGGAGCCGGACCCCGACACTTCCGGCCCAGGCTTGCTCAGCTCGGGGGGCTGGGCAATCCTGGGCCGGAGTCCTGTGCGGAGAGGGAGGTGAGGATGGCCGGGCCGGCGATCGTGCAGCACCTCACCGCGGCGAAGGTGGCCTCGGTCCTGTTCCTCGGCGTGACGCTGGCCACCCTCACCCTCCTCGTCACCGAGCCCGAGCGGCCGGTGCTGCTCTGGTTCGCCGCCGTCTACGTGTGGTCCCTGGCCGGCCTGGTGCTGGTGGACGTCGTCGGTTCCCGGCGGGCGGTGCTGGAGGAGGAGGCCCGGCTGCGGGCCACCACCGACATCTCGCCCCAGGCGCTGGCCGACCGGGCGGTGCGCGAGGAGCGCCAGCGCCTGGCCGGTGACATCCGGGCGGTGCTGGTGGACACCCTGACCCAGGTGCGGGACGGGGCGGCCCGGGCCCTGACGCAGCACCCAGGGGCTGCCGGTGAGGGGATCGGGCCGGGCAGGGCCGCAGACCGGCCCGAGGAGGGAGCCACGAGCACCTGCGAGGAGCAGGTCCGGGCCCTGCGGACCAGGACCCAGGTCGCCACGAGCGAGCTGCGTCGGCTGCTCGGGATCCTGCGGGTGGCCGAGGAACCCGACGACCCCGCGGCCGGCCGCGACGGGCGCATCGAGGACGGACCGGCCGGAACGACCGCGGACCCGACGGCACCGGCGGGTCGGGAGGGGCCCACCCGGATGATGGCGGGCCGGTGGAGGAGGCCACCCCGCAGGGACGTCGTCGAGACCGCCGTGATCGTCGTGCTCGGGGCGGTCGAGGCCTGGATCAACACCGCCAGCCGGGAGGGAGCCGCCGACCTGGCGGTGGTCCTCGTCACCGTCGTGGCCGCGGCGGCGTTCCTCGGGCGCACGGTCGCACCCGTCGTCACCGCCGTGGTCCAGTCCCTGGTCTTCGCCGTCGGGTTCTGGCTCGGTGCCCCGGTGATGTCGGGGGTGTGGCTCGTCCGGGGGGTCGGTGCCGTGCTGTGGCGCACGGCCTCCCGGGCCCCGGGGAGGGCGGAGCTCGGGGCCGCCCTCCTCCTGGCCACCACGATCCTGGCCACCCGACAGCAGGAGCCACCCATCGGGGTCGCAGCCACCGCGGCGGTGGTCGTGGTGTCGCTGGTGGGTGGTCTGCTGAGGGCCAGGACCGCCCGCCGGGCCGGGATCGCGGGGGCGCAGGTCGAGCACGTCCGCCTCCAGCACGAGCAGGAGGTGACCCGCGCCGTGGCCGCCGAACGGGTCCGGGTGGCCCGCGAGCTGCACGACGTGGTGTCCCACAGCGTCGGACTGATCTCGATGCAGCTCAACGTCCTGGAGGTCGCCGGGACGACCGAGGCGCGGGCGCAGGCGTTGCACGACGTCGTGGCCACCAGCGACGAGGCGCTGCGCGAGCTCGCACCGCTCGAGCAGTTCTCCGGGACGCCCGCCCCCGGTCCCCGCACGGTGGAGGACGTCGAGGCGCTCGTCGCCCGGGTCCGGGCCACCGGCGGCACGGTCGAGCTCACCGTCCTGGGCGAGCCCCCGGAGGCCCAGATGGGCGTCGTCTACCGCGTGCTGCAGGAGGCGCTCACCAACTCCATGCAGCACGCTCCCGGGGCGGACGTGCGGGTGCGGGTGCGCTCCACCGCCGAGGGCACGTGGCTCTGCGTCCACGACGACGGGCCCGGTCCGGGTGGCCGGCCGGTGCGCCGGTACGGCATGGTGGGACTGCGTGAACGGGTCGCGCTGGCCGGCGGGACCCTCGAGGCCGGCGGCGACGGGGACCAGCGTGGGTTCCGGGTCGACGCCTTCCTGCCCGCCCTCCCCCGGGCGGCCCGGACGGAGGAGGTGCCCGGATGACGGTGCGCGTCATGCTCGTCGACGACCACGCCTCCATGCGGGCCGGGCTGTCGATGGTCCTCGCCAGCGACCCCGGGATCGAGGTGGTCGGCGAGGCCGGGGACGGCGCCCAGGCCGTGCGGGTCGCCCGGGAGTGCCGTCCCGACCTGGTCTTCATGGACGTGGAGATGCCCGGATGGAACGGCGTGCGCACCACCACCGAGCTGCTGCGGGTCCTGCCCCAGGTGCGCGTCCTCGTGCTGACGATGTTCGACCTGGACGAGTACGTCGCCGGGGCCATGCAGGCCGGTGCCCACGGGTTCATGCTCAAGACCGCCGACGCCCGCGAGCTCATCGCCGCCGTGCACGCGTGCGCCGCCGGGGAGGCGGTGCTCACCCCGGGCGTGCTGTCGAGGGTCGCGGCACACTTCGTGCGCACCCACTGCGGCGGGCCCCGGGAGGGCCTGGACCGGCTCACGGAGCGCGAGCGCGAGGTGCTCACGCTCATGTGCCAGGGGCTGTCGAACAGCGAGATCGCCGCCCGGCTCGTCGTCGAGCTGGCCACCGTCAAGAGCCACGTCGCCCACATCCTGCAGAAGCTGCCCGCCCGGGACCGGCTGCAGGCCGTCGTGCACGCCTACCGGGCGGGGCTGGTGTGACGTCCCGCACCCGACCCGGCCCGTGCCGCTGCCCCGGAACCCGCTCCGGCCCGCGCTAGTCTCATCAGGTGCGCACGGCATACCTGGACCACACCGGTCCGATCGCCATGGCCCACCGGGGGTTCGACGGCACCGGCACCGGGCTGGAGAACTCCATGCCCGCGTTCGAGTCCGCGGTCCGGCTCGGCTACCGCTACGTCGAGACGGACGTGCACGCCACCCGTGACGGCGTCGTCGTGGCGTTCCACGACGAGACGCTCGACCGGGTGACCGACCGTCGCGGCGCGATCCCCGAGCTCTCCTGGCGGGAGGTCTCCCGGGCCCGCGTCGCCGGGACCGAGCCCGTCCCGCAGCTGGAGGACCTCCTGGGTGCCTGGCCCGAGCTGCGCGTCAACATCGACATCAAGAGCCCTGGGGCGATCCTGCCGCTGGTCCGTGTCATCGAGCGCACCCGGGCCCACGACCGGGTCTGCGTGACCAGCTTCTCCGACCAGCGCCGGGACGCCGCGGTGATGCGCCTGACCCGCCCGGTGGCCACCTCCGCGGGCCAGCGCAGCACCGCCTCCTTCCGCGCCGCGGCCGAGCTTCCCCCGCTCATCCGTTCCACCGTGGTGGCCCGGAGCCTGGGGCGGGTGGACGGTCTGCAGGTCCCGCCGGAGCACCGAGGCATCCCCGTGGTGACCCCCACCACGCTCGCGGCCGCCCACGAGGTGGGGCGCTTCGTCCACGTGTGGACCATCGACGACCCCGCCGAGATGCACCGGCTCCTCGACCTGGGCGTCGACGGGATCATGACCGACCGGGCCGACCTGCTCAAGGACGTCCTGCAGCAGCGCGGCCAGTGGAACGGCGGCTGACCCGGCCGCCACGGCTCACCGGTCGCAGCCGGTGAACTCCCACAGGGAGGCGTGCCCTCCCTCGTCGACCTGGCGCCACCCCTCCCCGCCCGGCGTGATCGTGCGCAGGCCCGGTGTGGTCTCCTCCCACTTGGCGTTGAGCTCGTCCTCGAAGGTGAGCGAGTCCGCGTAGACGTGGGTCACGCCCAGCGCGCGCACCGCCTCGCACACCTGCGGGTCGGTGCGCCACTCGTCGAAGCGCTGCTCGAGCACGTTCCGCTCCGGTGAGCCGGGGATCGGGCTGAGCTGGGGGAAGACGACCTGCACGTCCGAGCGGTGCAGCAGGTAGGGCGACCCGGCGACGGCCTCGCCGAGGACCACCGCGTCGTCGGGCAGCGTGCTCGCCGCCCGGTCCACCATGGCGATCTCCTCGGGCTCCAGGATGGTCCCCCAGGCGATGGGGTATGCGGTGTACGTGGACGCCATCACCTGCACGTGCGTCGTCCAGCGCAGCCCGGAGGTGAGCAGCACCACGGTGACGACGAGGAGCGCGGCGGTGGCGGCGACCGGCACCCGCAGCTGCTCGGCGGCGCGCCGGGCCAGCCAGGACGCGCCCCCCGCGGCCAGGACGACCGCCGGGACGAGGAGCAGCTGGTTGACCCGGGAGGCCTGGGTGTACCAGAAGCCGGCCAGGACCCGCAGCGGCTGCTCGGGCGGACCGGCCGCCAGGAGCGTGACGACGACCGCCGCGACGAGCGCCGCGACGAGCCAGCGCGCGTGCGTCCGGCGGACCGTCAGGGCGATCCCGGTCGCCACGAGGAGCGTGCCGACCAGGTTGACCGAGGTGATCTTGTAGACGTAGATGAGCGGGTGGTCGATGAGCAGGGACCCGGTCCCGGGCAGGTAGGAGTCCTGCCCGCCCCGCTGGTAGTCCATGATCGACCGCACCGGAGGGAAGGTCACCAGGAAGGTGATCACCCCGACGACGAGGACCACCCAGGCGGCCATCAGCGACCAGGCCAGCACCGGGCGGCCCCTCCGGGCCGTCCGGCGCAGCTGCCGGGCGAGCAGGACGGTGAGCAGCGGCAGTCCCAGGAGCAGCAGCGAGAAGACTCCGGACGGATGGGCCAGGACCACGCCGGCCACGGCCCAGCCGAGCCCGACCGCCAGCGCCAGGTGCATCTGCCACGACAGCACGCCGCGCAGGGTGGCGATGAGCAGGGCGATGGTCCCGGGCAGGCAGGCCACCGACAGGGCGAACGGCCACACCGCGAGCATCGAGAGGGCGATGTCCGGGAAGGTCACCCAGGAGGCGGCGAGCACCGGGACCAGCACCGCCGGCAGGGCGCGCGCCGGGAAGACGACCCGGGCCAGGGCGACCAGCCCGGCCACCCAGATCAGCGACCCGATGACGAGGGAGGAGGCGTTGGCCGCCTCGGTGACCCGCTGGAACCCCGGGGCGACGGCCACGAGACCGTGCCAGGTCGCGGGGTAGAACGGGGCCGCGTTCTCGGCATACATCGGGGACAGCCCGCCCAGGGAGCTGGCGTTGCCGGTGTCCCGGACGAACCAGAGGGCGTTGAGGTGGAAGACGGCGTCCCACGCCTGGGGCGGCTGGTCGGCCCGACCCATCCCCCGCATCATCGCCGCGGCCATGACGCCCCCGCCGAGCGCCCAGGTCAGGGCCAGCCACCCGCGGTCCGCGGACCCGAGCCGCCGCTCCCCTGCCACCGTCACCCCACCGGGGTCGGTGGTCGTGCCCAGCAGCCGGCCGAGGACGCCCGCCAGGAGGACCGCTGCGCCCAGGCCCAGGAGCAGCGACGTCAGCGACCACCGCAGCCCGACGAGGTCGTAGGCGACGGCCAGCGTCCCGGAGAGCCCGCTGGTGACGGCCGCCCCGGCCCCCAGGGCCAGCAGCCCGCGGGCCCCGAGCAGCCGGAGCACGGCATACCCCGGGAGCACCCACAGCAGCGCCAGCCCGAGGATCCCGGGCGCCACCTCCCCCCAGCTCATGCGGGGACCGGTTCACCCCCGCCGATGGTGAGGCGGGGGACGCCGGTGAAGCGGGCGGGGTCGGTGACGCGGCGGCCGTCCAGGAGCAGGCGCAGTCCGGGCAGGTCGGTGGTGGACAGGGTGGCGTACTCGGGGTGGTCGGCCTGGACGATCGCGACGTCGGCGTCCTCGCCGAGGTGGTAGGGGTCCCAGCCGTAGCCGGTGAGCTCGGCGTCGGTGTACATCGGGTCGTGCACCAGGACCTGCGCGCCGCGGGAGCGCAGCGCCTCCACGGTGGCGAACACCCCGGAGAAGGCGGTCTCCTTGACCTTGCCGCGGTAGGCGGCGCCGAGCACGACCACGCGCAGCCCGGACAGGGAGCCCAGCAGGGCCTCGGCCCGGGCGACGGCGTACTCGGGCATGGCGGCGTTGGCCGCGCGGGCGGTCGCCACGACGCTGGCGTCGGGGTCGGTGGACAGGTAGAGGCGGGGGTAGACCGGGATGCAGTGCCCGCCGACGGCGATGCCGGGGGTGTGGATGTGGGAGTAGGGCTGGGAGTTGCACGCCTCGATGACCTTGTGCACGTCGATGCCGGCGGTGTCGGCGAACCGGGCGAACTGGTTGGCCAGGCCGATGTTGACGTCGCGGTAGGTGGTCTCGGCCAGCTTGGCCATCTCGGCGGCCTCGGCGCTGCCCATGTCCCAGACCCCGTTGGGGCGGGCCAGGTCCGGGCGGGTGTCGAAGTCGAGCACCGACTCGTAGAAGGCCACCGCGGCGGCGGTGCCCTCCTCGGTGAGGCCGCCGACCAGCTTGGGGTAGGCGCGCAGGTCGGCGAACACCCGCCCGGTCAGCACCCGCTCGGGGCTGAACACCAGGTGGAAGCCGGTCCCCTGCGGCGCGCCCTCGGACAGCCCGGAGATCTGCTCGATCATCGGCTTCCACCGGGTGCGGGTGGTGCCCACCGGCAGCGTGGTCTCGTAGGAGACCAGGGTGCCGGGGGTCAGGTGCCGGGCGAGGGAGGCGGTGGCCGCGTCCATCCAGCCGAAGTCCGGCGCGCCGCTGGCCTCCTCGACGAACAGCGGCACGACCAGGACGACGACGTCGGCGCCGGGGATCGCCTCGGCGTAGTCGGTCGTGGCGCGCAGCCGCCCCGCCGGGACCAGCTCGGCGAGCTTGTCGGCCAGGTGGGCCTCCCCCGGGAACGGCTCGGTGCCGGCGTTGACCAGGTCCACGACCCGCTGGTCCACGTCCACCCCGACCACCTCGTGCGAGGGATCGGCGTCGGCGAACTGCACCGCCAGCGGCAGCCCGATCTTGCCGAGCGCGACAACAGCGATCTTCATGGGGTGGCGTCCGTCCTTCAGGGGTCTGCGTGCCCGCCCAGGATACGTGGGGAGGTGCGACATACCCTGATGGCGTGACCGAGCAGAGCACGCCGACGACCTTCGCCCTCGCCACGCCGGACGGGACCGTGCTGCACGGTCGACGGTGGCTGCCCGGGGCACGACCGCGGGCGGTGGTGCAGCTGGCCCACGGGATGGTCGAGCACGTCGGCCGCTACGACCACCTCGGCCGGCGCCTGGCGGCGGAGGGGTATGCGGTGCACGGCGCCGACCACCGCGGCCACGGGCTGACCGGGGCGGGCCCGGGGTCGCTGGCCCACCTCGGCGACGAGGCGGGGTTCGCCGCGGCCGTCGACGACCTGCTGCTGCTGACCGACCACGCGCGGGCGGACCACCCGGGGGTGCCCGTCGTGCTGCTGGGCCACTCGATGGGATCCTTCCTGGCCAGGGCCTACGCCGCCCGCTACGGCGACCGGCTCGCCGGGCTGATCCTCTCCGGCACCGCGGGGCACCCGGGGCCGCTCGGCCGCGTCGGGCTGGCCCTGGCCGGGCTCGAGGTGCGGCTGCGCGGGCCGCGCGCCCGCAGCCGGATGATGGAGTCGCTCACGCTCGGACCCAACAACCGGCCCTTCCGGCCCAACCGCACCGACTTCGACTGGTTGTCACGGGACGAGTCCCAGGTCGACGCCTACGTCGCCGACGCGTTGTCGGGCGGGCACGGCACGGCGGCGTTCTACCGGGACCTGCTCACCGGGCTGCTGTGGGTGAACGAGCCCTCGACGGCGGCCCGGGTGCCGGCCGGGCTGCCCGTCCACCTCGTCTCCGGCGAGGTCGACCCGGTCGGCGGGGCGGCGGCCGTGGCCGAGGTCGCGCAGCTCCTCCGCGACGGCGGGGTGCGCGAGGTGACCACCCGGGTCTGGCCGGGTGCCCGCCACGAGGTGCTCAACGAGACCAACCGGGACGAGGTGACCGACGAGCTGGTCTCCTGGCTGGACCGGCACGTGCCGGCCTGACCGGGCGGCTCGTCCCGGGCCGACCGGGTCAGCTCCGCCGCGCCAGGAGCGAGGCGGCCATGAACCGCAGCGGCGCCTCACGGTGCAGGACGTGCCGCCACGACGAGGGCAGGAGCGTGCGCGGTCTGCCGTGCCGGCGGCGGGCTGCTGCGAGGGCGAGCAGCCGCTCCGCGGGCACGGCGGGGTCCAGGACGGCGGCGAGCAGGTCGTGGTCGGCCAGGCTCAGGGGGTCGGCGCACCCCGGCGCCGCGGCGAGGACGCGACGGGTCGTGCCGGCCAGCCCGGCGCGCTCCCCGGCGGTCCACCAGGAGGGGTCGGGTCGCGTGGGGACGGCTCCGAAGACGTGGATCCGCAGCACCTTGGTGCCGACGGCGCGCCGGGCCCGCGGGGACAGGTCCCGCACCCACGGCAGGTCCCAGAGGACGTCGACGCTGCGCAGCTGCTCGCGCACGGGCCGCGGGTCGTAGGTGACCCGGTCCCCCGCGTCCTCGTGGATGCGGTAGGGCGGTGCGCCCGCCGGGAGCAGGACGCGCGCCTGCGACCACAGGGCGGTGACCATCGGCACGTCCCCGCCGACCTGCGCGCCCTCGAGCAGGCGGGCGCCCGGCAGCCGCAGCGCGCCCCGGGACAGCAGGCCGAGCGGGGCCGAGCGATAGCTGAGCCGGTCGCGCACCAGGTCCAGGTGGTCCCGGCGGCGGGGGCGCGCGGGCGGCGTCGGCACGGTCCGTCCGGCCAGCTCCAGCGGCGGGAGGACCACGACCGGCTGGTCGGGGTCGAGCCCCGCCGCGGCCGAGAGCCACGCGGCCAGCGCACCGGGGGCCAGCGTGTCGTCGGACCCCAGGATGGCCGCCCAGGGAGCGGTGGCGACGTCCAGGCCGGCGTTGAACGGGCCGCTGGGGCTGGGTATGCCGTCGCGCAGCGTCAGGAGGCGCACCCGCGGGTCGGTGCGCACCGCGGCGGGCAGCGCGGACCGGACGGCGGCGGCGTCGACGTTGTGGCACACCACGCTCACGCGCACGTCGACGTCGTCGGTGAGCGCCGAGACCACCGCCCGCCCGGTCTGCCGGTCGGTCGAGTGGGTGGCCACGTCGAGGTCCACCACCGGTCCTGCGTGCTTCGGACCGGACCCGCGGGAGCCCGGGCC
>DATISK010000141.1:0-2686 GCA_035581545.1 Ornithinimicrobium sp.
CGCAGCTGACCACCGAGCTCCACCAGCCGCCCCACCACCGGGTCACCGGCGCGCACCACCGCGTTGACGGACGCGGCCGCGACGCTGGGCTTGCGCATCCCGGTCAGCTGCTTGGCGGCGTCCCGGTGCTTGGCCCCGCGCAGCGCCTTGGCCAGGGACGTCCGGGTCGCGACGAACTCGGCCGGCGGGGCGGCATACAGCTCGTGCACCGCCATGGCCAGCGCCTCGTCGGGATCGGCGGGCACGTCCACACCGCGAGGGTAGCCCCGGCCGCTCGCCTACGCTGGGGACCGTGGACGTCGAGGACGTGGTGGGGCTGCGCGCGCTGGGCACCGACGTCGACGTGCACGTCGGCGGCCACGAGGCAGCGCACCTCGCCGACCAGCTGCGCACGCGCTGGCACCTGGCCCTGCGCGCCGGCCCGGACCACCCCGGCGAGGACCCCGTGGTCGTCCGGGCGCACCTCCTCGCCCCCGGCGAGGTGCCCTCGCCGTGGACCCGTGCCGGGCGCACCGTCGTGGACAGCGACCCACGCCGCCTGCTGCAGCACCTGACCCAGACCGTCACCCAGGCCGTCATCACCGCACGCACCGGCGACCTGCTGATGCTGCACGCCGCCGGCCTGGCCGACCCCGTCACCGGCGCCACCGCCGTCTTCGTGGCCCCCGGCAACACCGGCAAGACGACGCTGTGCCGCACCCTGGGCCCGCTCCGTACCTACGTCAGCGACGAGACGGTGGGCATCCGCCGCGACGGGGGCGTCACGCCATACCTCAAGCCGCTCTCCACCCGGCGCCCCGGCTGGGCGGGCGTCAAGGACGAGCAGGCACCCGGGCAGGTCGGCCTGCGCGCTCCCCAGGCCCCGCCGTGGGTCGCGGGCGTCGTGGTGCTGCGCCGCGATCCCGACCACGCGGGTCCGGTCGGGCTGCAGCCCCTCGACACCCTCGACGCCGTCGTCGCGCTGACCCCCGAGTCGTCCGGGTTCATGCGCACCGACGGACCCCTGCACTGGCTGGCCGAGGTGCTCGAGCGCACGGGCGGGGCGCGCCGCGCGACCTACGCCGAGGTCGAGGCGCTCGAGCCCCTCGCCGCCGAGATCTGCGCGCGGCGGTCGCCGTGGTGACGTCCCCGACCGCACCGGGGGGTATGCCGTCGCGCCGCACCCGGGTGCGCACGGTCCCCGCCCACGACGAGCTGCACCGCGACGGCGAGTCGCTCGTGCTGCTGGTCGGCCGGCTGCAGCGGGTCTCGGCGCTGGGGACGGTGGTCCGGGCCAGCGCCCGCGAGGGGCTCACCGTCGCCGCCCTGGCCCGCCTGCTGGAGGAGGAGTTCGGGCCGCCGCCGGAGGGGGACGCCCTCGGCACGACGACGCAGGTGGTGGCCACGCTGCTGTCCGCCGGGCTGCTCGAGGAGGTCGACGAGGAGGTCGGCGAGGCCGACGAGGAGGTCGGCGAGGGCGAGGGCGAGGACGCGGCCGGGGCCTGAGGCCTGCGACGCCCGACGGATGCGCCGCGGGCGGGCCATGCAGCACACTGGCACCCGTGTCTGTCGCCCCCTACCTGGCCCTGGTGCTCGGCCTGGCCTCGGCGTTCCAGCTGATCGCCTACAAGCTGAAGATCCCCTCCATCCTGCTGCTGCTGGTGGGCGGCTTCCTGCTCGGCCAGCTGGTCTCCCCCGAGACCGTCCTGGGGCGGGACCTGCTCTTCGCCGGGGTCAACATCGCCGTGGGCATCATCCTCTTCGAGGGTTCGCTGTCGTTGCGCTTCCGCGAGCTGCGGGGCCTGGGGCAGGCGGTCCTGCGGCTCTGCACGGTCACGGTGCTGCTCGCGTGGATGCTCATCACGGCCGCGGGGATCCTGGTCGGCGTCGGCTGGCAGCTGGCCCTGCTCATCGGGGCGCTGCTGGTCGTGACCGGGCCGACCGTCATCGCCCCGATCGTGCGGCAGCTGCGGCCCACCCGCCGGGTGTCCTCGATGCTGCGCTGGGAGGGCATCATCGTCGACCCGGTCGGCGCGATCCTGGCCGTGCTCGTCTTCCAGGCGGTCATCCTCAGCGGCCCCGAGCCCGCGCTGGGCACGGCCCTGCTGACCCTGGGTCGGACCATCCTCGTGGCCACCGTCATCACGGTGGTGCTCGGCGTCGCGATGGAGGTGGCCCTGCGCCGCCACTGGATCCCCGACTTCCTCGAGGGCACCGTGTTCCTCGCGGTCGCGGTGGCCGCCCTCGTCATCTCCAACGAGGTGCAGACCGAGAGCGGCCTGCTCACCGTCACGATGCTCGGCATCTTCCTGGCCAACCGGCCCGAGCTGCGGCTGGACCACGTCCGGGAGTTCAAGGAGCACCTGCAGGTGCTCATCGTCGGCACCCTGTTCGTGCTGCTCGCCGGGCGGCTCTCACCCGCCGAGGTGCTGGGGGTGCTGCCCACGGCGCTGGTGTTCGTGACGATCCTCATCCTCGTGGTGCGCCCCGCCTCCATCTGGCTGGGGCTGCTGGGGACGTCGGCGACCCGCGAGGAGCGCACGCTGCTGTCCTTCATGGCTCCCCGCGGCATCGTCGCGGCCGCCGTCACGAGCATCTTCGCGCTCGAGCTGGAGCACGCCTCCGGGGAGGCGCTCCAGGCCAGCCGCGAGGGCGGGCTCGACCCGACCGAGCTGCTGCGTCTGGAGGCGGAGGCCGAGCGGCTCGA
>DATISK010000142.1:0-17164 GCA_035581545.1 Ornithinimicrobium sp.
TCGCGTCGACGAGGACGTCGCGCCGGAGGCGGATCAGGGCACCGCGGGAGACGAGGCGCGCGATCCGCGCCGTCTGCGGCGTCTGCGGCGTCGTCGGGATCGTCGTCCGTGGCGTCGTCGGGGTCATCGGTCCAGCATGCGGATCGCCACGGCCGTCGGTTCCCGTCGTCCACCGGCGTGATCCCTGCAGCCCTCGGGCCGATGCAACGAACGTCGCACGGTGCGGGGGAAACATCCCCCGCACCGACAGAGATCCGTCGTCCGGCCGGAGGGAGGAGGGTGAGCCGGAAGCCGTGGGGTGGGCCCAGCGGAAGGAAGGTGAGCCGGATGTCGTGAGCGCGGCTCAGCGCTCGACGAGGTCGACGGTCCAGCGGTAGCGGGCGGGTCGGTCGGCCCCGCCGCCCTCGGCGTCCGAGGTGCCTGGGGCGTCCGCGGCCCCCTCGCCGTCCTGGTCGACGACGAGGATCTGCGTCAGCAGCTGCCGGGGCGAGGGGAAGTCCTCGGGCAGCGCCTCGTTGTACTCCCGGTGCGCCTCCAGCGAGCGGACCGCGGCCTCGAAGTGCTCGGTCACGTCCAGCGCGTGCGTGGCGGCGCCACCGACCCAGCCCAGCCAGCGCACGCCCGACCAGGGCTCCAGGCCCTCGTCGAGGAGGTCGGGGAAGATCCACCGGTTGCCGGCCGCGGCGACGGCGTCCAGCACCTCCAGGCCCACGACCCGGTGGTCGGCCTGGTTGAGCGCGCCGCCGGCGAAGCGGTGGGCGTAGGTCTGCGTGATGACGACCTCGGGCCGGACCCGCCGGATCTCCCGGGCCAGCGCCCGCCGCAGCGGCAGGCCGCCCTCGAGCACACCGTCGGCGAAGCCCTCGAGGAAGCGCACGTCCTCCACCCCGACCTCGCGGGCACCGGCCCGCTCCTCCCGCTCACGGACCGGACCGGCCTGCGCCGGCGGCATGGTGTCGATGCCCGCCTCGCCACGGGTCGCCAGCAGGTAGGTCACCTCCTTGCCCGCCGCGGTCCACGCCGCCACCGCCGCTGCGGTGCCGTACTCGATGTCGTCGGGGTGGGCGACCACGCACAGCGCGGTCCGCCAGTCCTGGGGGAAGGGGAGCAGCTCCATACCCGCAGCCTAGGACGATTAGGGCGGCGTCGTGGGCCGCTGATAACCTGAACGATGCCGTCAGGACGGCCGCGGATCCAGAGTGCCCCGGTGAACAGGCCCGGGTTGCGCCGCGCAACGACACGAAGGAGTCGCCCATGGCGAACGAGACTGCCGCCAAGCAGGAGATCATCAAGGAGTACGCCACGACCGAGGGCGACACCGGCTCGCCCGAGGTGCAGGTCGCGCTGCTGACGCACCGCATCAAGGAGCTCACCGAGCACTCGCGCGAGCACAAGCACGACCACCACTCCCGTCGTGGTCTGCTGCTGCTCGTCGGCAAGCGCAAGCGTCTGCTGCGCTACCTCGAGCAGGTGGACATCGAGCGCTACCGTGCGCTGATCAAGCGCCTCGGCCTGCGCCGCTGAGCACCGCAGGGGAGCGGTTCCCGAAGGATCGGGGACCGCTCCTCCTGCGTAGGGGCGGGTGCTCGCTAGCCTTGCCCCCGGGGACGCGCGACGCCTCCCCACCAGAAGGAACAGCCGGGCACAACGACGATGCCCCGCGCTGAGGAAGACACGCAAAGGAGGACCCATGGAGGGTCCAGAGATCACGTTCGCCGAAGCCACGATCGACAACGGCAGCTTCGGCACCCGCACCGTCCGGTTCGAGACCGGGCGTCTGGCCAGGCAGGCCGGCGGCTCCGTCACCGCCTACCTCGACGACGACACCATGCTCCTGTCCACCACGACCGCGAGCAAGAAGCCCAAGGACTTCCTCGACTTCTTCCCCCTCACGGTGGACGTCGAGGAGCGCATGTACGCCGCGGGCAAGATCCCGGGCAGCTTCTTCCGGCGTGAGGGCCGGCCGTCGACCGACGCCATCCTCACCTGCCGGCTCATCGACCGCCCGCTGCGACCGACCTTCGCCAAGGGCCTGCGCAACGAGGTCCAGGTCGTCATCACCGTCCTGTCGCTGAACCCCGACCACCAGTACGACGTGCTGGCGATCAACGCGGCGAGCGCGTCCACCCAGATCTCGGGCCTGCCGTTCAGCGGCCCGATCGGCGCCACCCGCGTCTCGCTCATCGACGGCCAGTGGGTCGCCTTCCCGAACTTCTCCGACAGCGAGCGCTCGACCTTCGACATGGTTGTGGCCGGACGGGTCGTCAGCGGGGACGACGGCGACGACGTCGCCATCATGATGGTGGAGGCCGAGTCCACCGACAGCACCTGGAACCTCGTCAAGGACGAGGGCAAGCAGGCCCCCACCGAGGACGTCGTCGCCCAGGGCCTGGAGGAGTCGAAGAAGTTCATCAAGGCCCTCTGCGAGGCGCAGGCCCAGCTGGCCTCCGGCGCCGCCAAGGAGGTGCAGGAGTTCCCGCGCTTCCTCGACTACGAGGACGACGCCTACGCCGCCGTCGAGCAGGCGACCGGTGCCGACCTCAAGGAGGCGCTGCAGCTCGCCGGCAAGCAGGAGCGCGAGACCCGGATCGAGGAGATCAAGACCGCCATGAAGGACTCGCTCCTCGGCGGACAGACGGGTGCGGCCGGTGACGACGGCACCACCGACGGCGCCCCGTTCGCGGGCCGCGACAGCGAGCTGAGCGCCGCCTTCCGGGCGGTCCAGAAGAAGCTCATCCGCGAGCGCATCCTGCGCGACGAGGTCCGCATCGACGGTCGTGGCCTGCGCGACATCCGCGCGCTGAGCGCCGAGGTCGAGGTCATCCCGCGGGCCCACGGGTCGGCGATCTTCGAGCGCGGCGAGACCCAGATCATGGGAGTCACCACGCTCAACATGCTCCGGATGGAGCAGATGCTGGACACCCTCTCGCCGGTGAGCCGCAAGCGCTACATGCACAACTACAACTTCCCGCCCTACAGCACCGGTGAGACCGGCCGGGTGGGCTCCCCCAAGCGTCGCGAGATCGGTCACGGAGCGCTCGCCGAGCGTGCCCTCATGCCGGTCCTGCCGACCCGCGAGGAGTTCCCCTACGCCATCCGCCAGGTGTCCGAGGCGCTCGGCTCCAACGGTTCCACGTCGATGGGCTCGGTCTGCGCGTCCACGATGTCGCTGCTCAACGCCGGTGTGCCGCTGCGCGCGCCGGTCGCCGGGATCGCGATGGGCCTGGTCTCGGCAGAGGTCGACGGCAAGACGCAGTACGCCGCCCTCACCGACATCCTCGGTGCCGAGGACGCCTTCGGCGACATGGACTTCAAGGTCGCCGGCACCAAGGAGTTCATCACCGCGATCCAGCTGGACACCAAGCTCGACGGCATCCCCGCCGAGGTGCTCGGGAGTGCGCTGACCCAGGCCCGCGAGGCCAGGCTGCACATCCTCGACGTGATGAACGAGGCCATCGACGTCCCCGACGAGATGAGCCCCTACGCCCCGCGCGTCATCACGGTGAAGGTGCCGGTCGACAAGATCGGCGAGGTCATCGGCCCGAAGGGCAAGATGATCAACCAGATCCAGGAGGACACGGGCGCCGACATCTCGATCGAGGACGACGGCACCGTCTACATCGGCGCGACCGACGGCCCCTCGGCCGAGGCGGCCCGGGCCGCGGTCAACGCGATCGCCAACCCGCAGATGCCCGAGGTCGGCGAGCGCTTCCTGGGCACCGTGGTCAAGACCACGACCTTCGGTGCGTTCATCTCCCTGCTTCCGGGCAAGGACGGTCTGCTGCACATCTCCGAGATCCGCAAGCTCGTCGGCGGTCGTCGCATCGACGCGGTCGAGGACGTGCTCTCGGTGGGTCAGAAGGTCCAGGTCGAGCTCAAGGAGATCGACCCGCGCGGCAAGCTTTCGCTCGCGGCCGTCGTCGCCGAGGGCTCCGAGGACGCCGGGTCGGACGAGGCCGCGTCGGGCGCCGACGAGGTCGAGGACCGCACGGCTGCCGCCGAGGCCGAGGCCCCGCAGCTGCCGGGTGCCGAGACCGAGGCCCCCGTGGCCGACGCCCCCGCGGCGCAGGACGCCGAGGCGTCCGGCGACGCGGACGACCAGGAGGGTGCCGAGGCCGAGTCCGGTGACCGCCCCCGTCGCCAGCGTCGTCGTCGTGGCGGCCGCGGTCGCGGTGGCAACGGCACCGGCGAGGGCGGCGACGCCGAGGGCGGTTCCGAGGGCGGCTCCACCGAGGGCTGATCCCCCCGTCCGAACGAAAGGGGCGGGCCCGGACGATGTGTCCGGGCCCGCCCTTCGTCGTGCGGTCGCCTGCGGGTCCCCTCAGGCGGCCGGGCGCACGGTGCGTGCCCCTTGGGCGACCTCGCCGATGGTCCAGCGCATCTCCATCCGCGTGCGTCCGTGCGCGTCGGTCACGGGGACCCACGACATCATCGTGGCCCGCGGGGCCCTGCGCAGCTCTCGTACCTGGGTCATGGTGTCCACCTCCTCGCCGGTCGTCGTCGACCTGGCGTTGTTCATCTTCTGTTCACCTACCGTACATGAAAAGATGAACGAAAGACAGACGTGGGATGACGAGCGGCGCGTCGATGCAGGTCGGAGCCTCCTCCGCGAGGCTCGTCAGGTGAACGTGAGGTGAACGACGCGGGTCACCACTGCGTCCGGAGCAGGCCGATGGCCTCCTCCAGCCCGAGGCCGCCGCGGCGGGCCTCCCGCACGAACGCCGCCGCGCTGGCCCGGGTCTGCTCGCCCACCCTGCTCCCGGGTGGGGTCAGGAGGAAGGTGCCGTGCCGGCCCCGGGTCTGCACGTGCCCCTCCGCCTCGAGCTGGCGGTAGGCCTTGGCGACGGTGTTGGTGGCCACCCCCAGGTCGGCGGCCAGCTGCCGCACCGTCGGCAGCCGGGTGCCTGGCGCCAGGCGACCCTCGCGGACGGATCCGACCACCTGGTCGCAGATCTGACGGAAGACCGGGGTCGTCGATCCCGGGTCCACGGAGAGGCTCATCGGTCCAGCATGTCACCCGTGGGCCTCAGCGGGCCGACACCTGCCGGGTGAGGGCCGCGACCCCCGCCTCCAGGGGCCCCTTGACCCCGGAGCGGGCGAAGATCGAGCCGATCAGGACGGCGGCCACCGCGTGGGCGAGGAGCGCGGCGTCCCCCCGGGCCCCCAGGGCGCTGGCCAGCACGACGACGTGGGTGGTGTAGAGCGTCAGCGTCATCGAGCCGGCCCCGGCCAGCAGCCACCAGGGTGCCCGCGGCAGCACCCGGACCGCGATGAGCAGCAGGCCCAGGACGAGCAGCGCGCAGCCCGACGTGTGGGCCAGGTCCACGATGCTGCCGCTGTGGGGGGACCAGACGCCCAGCCACCACGGCGACCCGGTCGGGTGCACGCCGAACAGGCCGCGCCGGATCTCCACGACCAGCTCGACCCACCCGGTCCCCGGCTGCCACCACGTCTCCGCCAGCTCCGCCCGAGGTCCCGGGGCGCGGGTCACGCCGGCCGAGACCGCGAGCGCGAGGGCGGCCGTCCAGGCGCCGACCAGCGCCAGGCGCGGCCCCCAGGCCGCCCGTCGCAGGTCCAGGCGGCCCACCGCCATGCCGACGAACAGGTAGGTCGCCCACGTCAGCACCGGGTAGTAGCCGGTGAGCAGCAGCTCGCGGGCCAGCACGAGCGGCTCACCCAGGGACACCAGGGACGGGACGACGGGTGCGGGAGGGCCCATCTCCCGGCGCAGGAGCAGGCTGACGACGGGGGAGAGCAGCCCCCAGCCCACGGCCAGCGCGGCCAGCCGGCCAGGGCCCCAGTGCAGCACCGGCAGGGCGCAGCAGAAGAGCACCCCGTAGAAGGTGAGGATCACCGCCACCCCCGAGCCGAGCAGCCCGAGCCACAGCCCGAGGACGGCGACCGCCAGCGCACGCACGAGCAGCCGCCGCCGGTGGCCGGACCCGCCCTCGCGGACGCCCCGGGTCACCAGGGCGATGCTCACCCCCGCCAGCACGGCGAACAGGGCGGAGGACCGGCCGGCGACGAGCTCGAAGACCGGGTCGATGCCACGGGCGGCCTCGGGGTCGCGCGCGGGGACCAGGTGGGCGGCGAACATGCCCAGGAGCGCCAGCGCGCGGGCGACGTCGACGGCGACCACCCGACGCCCCGAGGGGTCGTGCGGCCGTCCCGCGGGCCCCACCCCCGTCAGGCCCACAGGCGGACCAGGGACGCGGTCAGCGCGGCGAGCGCGACGACGAGGAGGAAGGGGGCACGCAGCACCAGCAGCGCCACGGCGACCGCCACGCCGGCGGCCCGGGCGTCGACCGTCGGGATCCCCCCGGTGAGGAAGCCCTGGGTGACGATGAGCGAGCTGAGCAGCGCCACCGTGAGCAGGGGCACGACCCGGTCGATCCAGGGCACCTCGAGCACCCGCTCGGGCACGAGGTAGCCCCCGAGCTTGAGCGCGTAGGCCAGCGCCCCGGCGCCGAGGACCGCGATCCACAGGGTCACCGGACCTCCTCCTGCACGTGGCCGCCGTGCGGCCCCCCGTGCCGCCCCGGGGTGGCGTCCCGGGTCACCGGGAGCGGCGGACCCGGGTCGTGGTCCCGGCCGCCGCGGGGCGGCAGGCCGACGACGAGCGCGGCGCAGGCGCCGACCAGCACCTCGACACCCGTCGGGACGAACGGCGCGCTGACGAGGGTGAGCACCATCGCCAGGACGGCGGTCGCCACCGGACCCGTCCGCCCACCGGGGCCGCGCCCCACCAGCCGCGGCCAGACCAGGGCGACGAAGGCGGCCGCGGCGGCCGCGTCCAGCCCGTAGGCCCGCGGATCGCCCATCGCCTCGCCCGCCAGCGCGCCCAGCAGGGTCGTGGTCTGCCAGACGACGAACAGCGTCACCCCGGTCGTGAAGAAGCCGACCCGGGCCTGCTCCCGGGTGTCCTGGGCGAGCGCGACGGCCGTCGACTCGTCGATCGTCAGGTGCGCGGTGAGCGGGCGCAGCAGCGGCCCGGGCCGCAGGATCCGCGACAGCTCGAGCCCGTAGAAGCCGTTGCGCAGCCCCAGCAGCGTGGAGGTGGCCACGGCGGCTGCGGCTCCGCCCCCGGATCCGAGCACGCCGTAGAGCGCGAACTGCGAGCCTCCGCTGAAGATGAGCAGCGAGGTCAGGACGGTCTGCCACACGCTCAGCCCGGCGGCCACGCCGAGCGCCCCGGCGCTGACGCCGTAGAGCCCGACCAGCCCCACGGCCATCCCCTGCCGGGCGGCGGGGGTGCGCCACCAGGAGGAGACGGGGTATGCCGTGGGGCCGGCGGTCACAGCCCGGCCACCAGGCGCACCTCGCGGGCCGTGCGTCCGTCGTCGTCGACGACCCGGTCGCGCCAGGCCCCGTCCGGGGCGAACCCGGCGGCCTGCAGGAACGCCCGGGTGCCCTCCGCGTCGGCCAGGACCCAGGCGGCGACCGCGTCCAGGTCGTCCGACCCCGCCCGCAGGGTGTCGACCGCGGCGTTGAGCAGGCGCGAGCCGTGCCCGGCCCGGCGGGCCTCGGGGTGGACCCCGCCCTCGAGGAGCGTCCCGGTCCGGTCCGCGTCGAGGCCGGGCTCCTCGTCCGCGGGGCCGACCGCCACGTAGCCCACGACCTGCGGGCCCGCCGTGGCGACCAGCAGCCGGTGGCGCGGGGTGGGGGGAGACTCGAGCGAGCGACGCCATACCCCCGCGAAGCGCGGGCCGGTCAGGGCGTCGAGCAGCGGCGCCGAGAGCAGGTCCCGGAGCTCGTGCTGCCAGACGAAGGCCTGGACCAGGCCGACGGCCGGGGCGTCGCTGGGGCGGGCGGTGCGCACGGCGGCGTCGGCCAGCGGGCCGGGGGTGCCGTGGCCGTGCGCGTGCGGGTGGTCGTGGGGCGGGTGCTCAGCAGTCATGTCCGGCCCAGTCTCGCACCTGGGTGCGGCGGGTCCGGGAGCACGAGCGTGTTGTGACACCGTCGGCGACGGGCGACGGAAGTCTGTCACAAGGCAGGGGGTGATCTCTGGCACACTGGAGGCATGTACGGCAACGACTACGGCGAGGGCGCCGAGCAGCAGGCCCCGCTCAACGCCGCCGAGACCGAGGACTACGAGCAGGCGCTGGCCGAGCACATGGCCTACTTCGACCGGCTGGTCGCCGACGACCAGCGGATCGAGCCGCGCGACGCCATGCCCGAGGCCTACCGCAAGACCCTGATCCGGCAGATCGCCCAGCACGCGCACTCCGAGATCATCGGGATGCAGCCGGAGGGCAACTGGATCTCGCGGGCGCCGAGCCTGCGCCGCAAGGCCATCCTCATGGCCAAGGTCCAGGACGAGGCCGGGCACGGGCTCTACCTCTACTCCGCCGCCGAGACGCTCGGGGTCGACCGCTCCGAGCTGCTCGACAAGCTGCACTCGGGGCAGCAGAAGTACTCCTCGATCTTCAACTACCCCACCCTGACCTGGGCCGACGTGGGCGCGATCGGCTGGCTGGTCGACGGTGCGGCGATCATGAACCAGGTGCCGCTGTGCCGCTGCTCCTACGGCCCCTACGCCCGCGCGATGGTCCGGGTGTGCAAGGAGGAGTCCTTCCACCAGCGCCAGGGTTTCGAGATCCTCTGGACGCTGTCGAAGGGCACCGACGCCCAGCGGGCGATGCTCCAGGACGCCGCCGACCGGTGGTGGTGGCCGGCGCTGATGATGTTCGGCCCGCCCGACTCCGGCGAGCAGGCGACCCAGGGTCACACCGCCCAGTCGATGGCCTGGGGCATCAAGCGGTTCACCAACGACGACCTGCGCCAGAAGTTCGTCGACATGACCGTCCCGCAGGCGCACAAGCTGGGCATCTCCCTGCCCGACCCCGACCTGCGCTGGGACGAGGAGCGCGGCCACTGGAGCTTCGGGGAGATCGACTGGGACGAGTTCTGGCGGGTGCTCAAGGGTGACGGGCCGTGCAACGCCCAGCGCATCGCCACCCGGGTCGCCGCCCACGAGGACGGTGCCTGGGTGCGTGCGGCCGCGGCCGCCCACGCGGAGAGGACCGCGGCCCGAGCCGCCGAGGGGGCGGTGGCATGAGCTCGACCTGGCCGCTGTGGGAGGTCTTCGTCCGCGCCCGGCGCGGGCTCTCGCACGGGCACGTGGGCTCGCTGCACGCGCCGGACGCGCAGATGGCGCTGCGCAACGCCCGCGATCTCTACACCCGTCGGCAGGAGGGCGTCTCCATCTGGGTCGTCGCCTCCGACGACATCACCGCCTCCAGCCCGGACGAGCGGGACAGCTTCTTCGACCCGGCCGCGGACAAGGTCTACCGGCACCCGACGTTCTACGACGTCCCCGAGGACGTGGAGTACCTGTGAGCGGCCTGCACACCGCATACCTCCTCGGCCTGGGCGACGACGCGCTCGTCTACGCCCAGCGGCTGGGGGAGTGGCTCACGCACGCCCCCCAGATCGAGGAGGACATGGCGCTGGGCAACGTCGGTCTCGACCTGCTCGGCCAGGCGCGGGCGCTGCTGACCCGCGCCGGCGAGGTCGAGGGAGCCGGGCGCGACGAGGACGCCCTGGCGATGCTGCGCGACGAGCGGGAGTTCCGCAACGTCCAGCTGGTCGAGCAGCCCCGGGGAGACTTCGCCCACGAGATGGCGCGGATGCTGTGGTTCTCGACCTACCAGTGCGAGCTCTACGCGCGGCTGGTCGACTCCGCCGACGAGACGCTGGCCGGGGTGGCCCGCAAGGCCGTCAAGGAGGTCGACTACCACCGCGACCACGCCACCCAGTGGGTGCTGCGGCTGGGGGACGGCACCGAGGAGAGCCACGCCCGGATGCAGGCGGCCCTGGGGGCGGTCCAGCCCTACGTGGCCGAGCTGGGCGAGGACCACGACGCCGCCCGCTGGGCCGCCGACCAGGGGATCGGGGTGCTGCCCTCCACCCTCGCCGAGCCGGTCACCGGCGCCGTCCACGACGTCGTGGAGCGGGCCACGCTGACCGTGCCCGACGCCCCCCGCTGGCACGCCCGCGGCGGACGCGAGGGCCTCCACTCCGAGACCATGGGCTTCCTGCTGGCCGAGATGCAGCACATCGCCCGCAGCCACCCCGGCGCCACCTGGTGAGGGGAGGGACGGCGGGTATGACGTCGCGCCCCGGGACGGGCTCCGGCACGGTCGACCTCGACGAGGTCGAGCGGGCCGTCCGGTCGGTGCCCGACCCGGAGATCCCGGTCATCACCATCGACGACCTGGGTGTCGTCCGCGAGGTCGAGCGCGTGGAGACCCCCGACGGACCGGGGCTGCGGGTGACGATCACCCCGACCTACTCCGGCTGCCCCGCGATGCGGGTGATGGAGGAGGACGTCGTCGCCGCCGGCCGCCGGTCCGGGGTGCCGGTCGAGGTGGTCACCCGGCTCTCGCCCGCCTGGACCACCGACTGGATGAGCGAGTCCGGCCGGGACCGGCTGCTCCGCTTCGGCATCGCCCCGCCCACCGGCCAGCGCGCCCACGGACCGGTGCCCGTCGGGCTGTCGGTCCGCCAGGTGGCCTGTCCGCGGTGCGGATCGACCGAGACCGAGGAGGTGGCCCGGTTCGGGTCGACCGCCTGCAAGGCCCTGCGGCGGTGCCTGGCGTGCCGCGAGCCGTTCGACGAGTTCAAGACGATCTAGGAGTTCCGTGCCTCTCCTGCAGCAGCCCACCCGCCGGCGGGCGACCTTCCACGACCTGACCGTCACCCGGGTCGACCGGCTCACCGACGACGCCGTCGCGATCAGCTTCGCCGTGCCCGAGGAGCTGCGCGAGGAGTTCGACTTCCGGCCCGGTCAGCACCTGACGGTGCGGGCCACGATCGACGGCGAGGACGTGCGCCGGTCCTACTCCTGCTGCATCTCCCGCGGCGAGTCCCGGCGACGCGGCGAGGTCCGGGTCGCCTCGGCCCGCGTCCCCGGCGGGGTGATGTCCAGCTGGCTCAACGAGCACGTGCGGCCCGGGGACACGCTGCAGGTGATGAGCCCGCTCGGCTCGTTCGTCTGCGCCACCGACCCGGCCGCCGCCCGGCACCACGTGGCCGTCGCCGCGGGATCGGGCATCACCCCGGTCCTGTCGCTGCTGACCACGGCGCTGGAGGAGGAGCCGCTCTCGCGCGCCACGCTGGTCTTCGGCAACCGGCGCACCGACTCCATCATGTTCCTCGAGGAGCTGATGGACCTGAAGAACCGCTTTCCTGGGCGGTTCACGCTGTTCAACGTGCTCTCCCGGGAGCGGCAGGACCTCGAGCTGTTCACCGGCCGGATCGACCGCGACAAGCTCGAGGAGCTGCTGGCCACGTTCGTCCCGGAGGACGAGGTGGACGAGTGGTACCTGTGCGGGCCGTTCGGGCTCGTCGAGACCGCCCGGGCGGTCCTGGCGGAGCGGGAGGTCGAGCCCGAGCACGTGCACCACGAGATCTTCCATGTCGACGACAGCGGCGGCATCGCCCCTCCACCCGTGGTGGAACCGGTCGACCCGGGGGCGCCGCCGGAGGCCGTCGTCACGGTCACCCTGGACGGTCGCACGACCACGGTGCCGATGACCACCCGCGCCGAGTCGATCCTCGACGCCACGCTGCGCGAGCGGCCGGACGCACCCTTCTCCTGCACCGGCGGCGTGTGCGGCACCTGCCGGGCCAAGGTCGTCGACGGCGAGGTCCGGATGGACCGCAACTACGCCCTCGAGCCCGACGAGGTGGAGCGCGGCTACCGCCTCATGTGCCAGTCGCACCCGGTCTCGGACACGGTGACGATCGACTACGACGCCTGAGCCGCACGCCGGGCGGGGCCGGGCGGGTCGGGCGGTTGTCCGGCTCAGGCCCCCGGTACGGGCGCCGTGCCGGCTCCGGGCGTGGCCCGGCGCCGGGTGCGTGACGGCCTCCAGTCCACCCGCCGCAGGGGGTCCAGCGGGGTGAGCGCTGCGGGGACGTCTCCGGTGACGATCTGCTCGGCGAGCAGCTGGCCGGTGACCGGTCCCAGGGTGATCCCCCACATGCCGTGCCCCCCGGCGACGAAGACCCGCTCGGAGGTCGTCCGCCCCACCAGCGGCAGCCCGTCGGCGGTGACCGGGCGGGACCCGACCCACTCCTCGCGCCGGTCGTCGAGGGGGATGCCCCGCAGCATCGGCCTGACCGAGTCGACGATGGCCCGGATCCGTCGGACGTCGAGCGGCTCGTCGGGCCGACGGAACTCCATCATCCCGGCCACCCGGACCCGGTCGCCCAGCGGGGTCAGCGCCACCCGCGCCTCCGGCAGGTAGATCGGCCCGGCCGGCATCTGCTCGGGCGTGACGCTGAAGGAGTAGCCCCGACCGGCCTGGACGACGTGCCGGACCCCGAACGGGGCCACGAGGTCGCCCAGCCACGCGCCGGTCGCCACGACGACGGCGTCGTAGCGGCCGGTGTCCCCGTCGTCCGTGCCCCGACCGCTCCCGTCGTGCCTGGTGCCGCCCTGCTCACCCCTGCGGGTCCGCAGCTCGACGTGGTCGCCCCGGTCCACGATCCCGGTCACCTCGGCCCCGGTCACCACCGGCGCCCCCCGCCCGCGCACCGCGTCGGCCAGGGCCGCGACGAAACGGACCGGGTCGAGGTAGCGCTGGCCACGGATGAGCACCGCCGCCTCCACCGCCTCGGAGACGGCCGGCTCGCGACGCCGGGCCTCCTCGCCGGAGACCAGCTCGTGGTCGACCTCGCCCCCGGCGTGCGCGATGTGCCGGAACTCGTCGAGGAGGACCCGCACGTGGCGCACGTCGGTGTAGCAGGCGATGAGGGGGTCCGCGTCCCGCACGGTGCCGTCCACCCCGTGCCGCACGAGGTGGCTGAACGCGTCCAGCGCCCGCCCGTTGAGCGGGAGCAGGGCGCGCATCGCCGTCTCCCAGCGGCCCATGGTGCTGTGCCGGACGAACCCGCCGACGAAGCGGATCAGCCGCGGGTCGGCCCGGGGCGGCAGGTAGACCGGTGAGCTCGGGCTGACCAGGGCCCGCACGCCGTAGCGCAGCACGGCGGGCTCGGGCAGCGGGGTGGCCATCGCCGGCGTCAGCCAGCCCGCGTTGCCCCAGGACGCACCGGCCGCGACCCCCTCCCGGTCCAGGACGGTGACCTCGACGCCGTGCGCCTGCAGGTGCCAGGCCGTGGCCAGCCCCACCATCCCCGCCCCGACGACCGCAACCCTGCGCGTGCCCGACATGCGACCTCCTCGTCGACCTTCGTTGCGGTCATGGTGGCATCCGGCGCCGACGGTCCGTGCCCCGGGTCGCCCGGGTCGTCAGGCCCGCAGCGTGTGCCAGACGACCCCGATCTCGCCGAGCAGCTCGCGCAGCAGCGGGAGGCTGACCCCGACGACCGCGTGGTAGTCGCCCTCGATGCCGCGCACGTAGGGCCCGCCCAGCCCGTCGACGGTGAACGCACCGGCCACGTGGAGCGGCTCGCCCGTGGCCACGTAAGCGTCCACCTCCTCGTCGTCGAGGTCGGCGAAGTGGACGACGGTGGACGCGGTCGCGCCCAGGGTGGCTCCCGTCCCGTCCTCGCGGTTGTCGACGACCCAGTGGCCGGTATGCAGCGTGCCGGAGCGCCCGCGCATGCGCCGCCACCGCTCGGCCGCCGTGGCGACGTCCGCGGGCTTGCCGTAGATCTCACCGTCCAGCTCGAGCACGGAGTCGCAGCCCAGGACGAGCGAGTCGGGATCCTCCTGCCCCGCGACCGCCTCGCACTTGGCCCGCGCCAGGGTGAGCGCCACGTCGGCGGGCGCGAGCACGCCATACCTCTCCTGGGCCCGCGCGAGGGCGGCGTCCTCGTCCACGCCGGAGACGACCACCTCCGGCTCGACCCCCGCACCGGTCAGCGTCGCGAACCGGGCGGGGGAGGCGGAGGCCAGGACCAGGGGGACGGGCCGGCTCACAGCTCGCCCAGGACGGCCGCGCGCAGGGTGTCCAGGCCGACCCCACCGACGTCCAGGGCGCGGCGGTGGAAGGCCTTGAGGTCGAAGTCCGCACCCTCGCGGCTCCTCGCCCCGTCCCTCAGCTCGAGCCACAGGCGCTCGCCGACCTTGTAGGACGGTGCCTGGCCCGGCCACCCCAGGTAGCGGTCCAGCTCGAACCGGACGAAGCCCTCGTCCATGTTGACGTGGTTGTTGAGGAACTCCCAGGCCTTGTCGTAGGTCCACGCGCCCCCGCCGACCTCCTCGGGAGCCTCGAAGCCGCAGTGGACGCCGATGTCGAGCACGACGCGGGCGGCGCGCAGGGACTGTCCGTCGAGCAGGCCCAACCGGTCGCCCGGGTCGTCCATGTAGCCCAGGTCGGCCATCAGCCACTCGCTGTAGAGGGCCCAGCCCTCGGCGTGCCCGGACGTCCCCGACGCGAGCCGGCGCCAGCGGTTGAGCAGCTCGGAGCGGTAGACGGTCTGCCCGATCTGCAGGTGGTGGCCCGGAACCCCCTCGTGGTAGACGGTCGTCAGCTCGCGCCAGGTGGAGAAGCGGGTGACGCCCTTGGGGACCGACCACCACATGCGGCCCGGGCGGGAGAAGTCCTCGGAGGGGCCGGTGTAGTAGATCCCGCCCGTCTGGCTGGGGGCGATCATGCACTCGATCCGGCGCACCGGCCCGGGCACGTCGAAGTGGCTGTCGGCGAGGTTGGCGACCGCCTCGTCGGCCTTGACCTGCATCCACGCGCGGAGGGCGTCGGTGCCGTCCAGCTGGTAGGCCGGGTCGTCGTCGAGGATCTGCACGGCCTCCTTGACGGTGGCCCCGGGACGGATCTGCCCGGCGGTCTCCTCCATCATGCGGGTGATCCTGGCCAGCTCCTCCTGCCCCCAGCGGTAGGTCTCCTCCAGGTCGATGACGGCACCGAGGAAGCTGCGGGAGCGCAGGGCGTAGAGCTCTCGCCCGCAGGCGTCGGACTCAGGGGCCTGGGGGGCCAGCTCGTCCAGGAAGGTGGCCAGCGCGCCGAACGCGGCCTTGGCGCTGTCCACCGCCGGCTCCAGCAGGCCGCGGACCTCCTCCGGCTGTCCGGCGGCCTCCTCGAGGAGAGCGTCGAAGGTGCTGCTGCCGTCGGCGGCCTGGTCGCGGCACTGCTCGGCCACCTGCACCACCTGGCGGCGCGCGGCCACCTGGTCGTGCTCGGCGGACCAGGTCAGGGCGGAGGCGTACTGCTCGAGGGCCCGGGGCACGTTGTCCAGCCGGGCGGCGATCGTGCGCCACTGCTCCGCGGTGTCCTTGGCCATCAGGTCGAAGATGTCGCGCACCGCCTGCGGGGCGGAGGCGATGACGGTGAGGTCCACGGGTGCTCCTCCACCGAGGACCAGGTCCAGCTCCTCGACCTCCAGGCCGAGCCGCTCCCGCAGCGCCGAGACGGTGACCTTGTCGGTGTCGTCCTGCGGCTCCAGCCGGTCGAGCTGCTCCAGGGTGGTGCGGGACAGGTCGCGGCGGGCGCGCAGTCCCTCGACCGAGAGGTCGTCGATCTGGTCCTCGGCACCGGGGACCCCGAGGTAGGTCGCCTCGAGGGGGCTCAGCGCCACGGCGGCGTCGAGGTGGGCCTCGGCGAGGCGGTCGATGTCGGTCTGGGCACGCTGCTGCGAGGTCTGGGTCACGGGGCGACGGTATCGCGCGGGGTCGTGCGAGGGGCAAGGGGTTTGCGTGCCGTCCCCCACGTCCGGCTACCCTCCCCGCATGGCGCAGGACTGGGACCCGGACCACTACTCCCGGTTCGCCGACGAGCGGGACCGTCCGTTCGCCGAGCTGCTCTCGCGGGTCCCCGACGTCCGGCCCGAGCGCGTCGTGGACCTCGGGTGCGGCCCCGGACGGGGCCTGCTGGTGCTGGCGCGCCGGTGGCCGGGGGCCGAGGTGGTCGGGGTCGACGCGAGCCCGGCCATGGTCGCCGCCGCGCGGTCGGCCGGTGCCACGGCGCAGGTGGGGGACGTGCGCGCCTGGGCGCGCGCGGACGGGGACCACCGCCCCGTCGACCTCCTCGTCACCACGGCGACGCTGCAGTGGGTGCCCGGGCACCTCGAGCTGCTGCCCGACCTCCTGGGCGGGGTACGGCCGGGAGGGTGCTTCGCGATGTCCGTCCCGGGGAACTTCGAGGAACCCAGCCACACGCTCCGCCAGGAGCTCGCCGCCCGTCCGGAGTACGCCCGCCACCTGGACGGCGTCGCCGACCCGGCGGGCCACGGACCCCTCGACTACCTGCGGGTCCTGGCGGCGGCCGGCGCCGCGGTCGACGCGTGGGAGACGACCTACCTGCACGTCCTGGACCCGGAGGGTCACGACCCCGACCCGGTCTTCACGTGGGTCTCCGCGACCGGTGCCCGCCCCACCCTCGAGGCGCTGCCGGACGGGGTGCGGGAGCACTTCGTCACCGAGCTCAAGGCCGCGCTGCGTCGGGCCTACCCCCGTTCCTCGGTGGGAGTGGTGCTGCCCTTCCGGCGGGTGTTCGCGGTGGCTCGGCGCTGAGTCGTGCCCCGGACTGGCACACTGCACCCATGACGGCCCGTGTGCGATCCACCAACCTGGCCCGCCCCAAGCCCGAGCCGCGCGGAAAGCCCTACCGGACCGGCATCGACAAGCGCCCGGTACCGGCGATCGAGGTCTTCCGACCGGGCCCGGCGTACGGCGACGGACCGGGCGTGGTCGCGGACCACGTGGGGGACGAGAGGTTCCACGGCGGGGAGCACAAGGCCGTCTACGCCTACGCCCGGGAGGAGCTGGACCACTGGGAGACCGAGCTGTCCAGGGGGCTCTCCGACGGCTTCTTCGGGGAGAACCTCACGACGGAGGGCGTCGACCTCGAGGCGCTGCTGATCAACCAGCGGCTCCGCGTGGGCGACGAGGTCGTCCTCGAGGTCTCGGTGGCCCGCAAGCCCTGCTCGACGTTCGCCGCCCACCTGGGGGAGCGGGGCTGGGTCAGACGGTTCACCGAGCACGGTCGCTGCGGCGCCTACCTGCGGGTGGTCGCGCCGGGCACGGTGCGGGAGGGTGACCAGATCGAGGTCCTCGAGCCGCCGGCCCACGACATCGACATGAGGACGGCCTTCGCCGCCGCGATGGGTGACGACGAGGCCGCGGCCAGGGTGCTGGCCGCCGGATGCCTGCCGACGATGTACCAGGACCGGTTGGCGGCTCGGACCCGCGCCGGGAGCTGACGGCCCGGGCCCGCCCGGCCCCGAGGTCAGCGGGGCA
>DATISK010000143.1:0-2083 GCA_035581545.1 Ornithinimicrobium sp.
TGACCCGTTCGCTGAGCAGCGTGAGACCGGTGAGCACGGCCAGGGACGCCCACCGCCCGCCCGGGCCCAGCCGGTGCGCCACGGCCGCGCCCACGGCCGCGCCGAGGGGATTGGCCCCTGTGTCCCCCAGCATGGTGCGCCCGGCGAGGTCGTCCGGCAGCGCCACCAGGCCCGCCCCGCCGACCGCGGCGGCCGCAGGGTGTCCCAGGACCGCCAGGGGGAGGGCGTGCGCCAGCGCGACCTTCAGCGCACGCCCGGGCCGCAGGTCGAACAGGTTGGCCAGGTTCGCCGCCCCGGCGACAACACCGGCTCCGGCAAGGGTGTGCAGGCCCCTCCCCCGGGGGGTGCGGCCGTCGTGGACCGCGACGGCGAGCAGCCCGGCGGAGCTGAGCGCCAGGACCTTCAGGGCCCCGGTGGTGGGCCGTCCGCGCCGCAGCGCGTCCAGGTGGCCGCGCAGCCCCCTGGCCGTGCCGTCGCCCACCAGGTCGTCGAGAGCTCCGGCCAGGCCGGCGAGGACGACCGCGCCGGCCACGGCGGGCTGGGTCGGCAGCAGGGCGGTGGCCGTCCCCCCGGCGAGGGCCACGCCTTCGACGAGCGAGACGGGCTCGCCCGCATGGTTGGTCCGCCGCCACCGGGCCCGCCCTCCGGGCAGACGGTCGTTCCGCTCCAGCCGACGCACCCCCGCGGTGACCACGGCCGCCAGGAGGGCCGTGGTCACGGGAACGACGGGCCGGGACCGCCTCACGGGACGGAGGTCTCCTGGGCCCCGGTGTCCTGCTCCGGCAGGGATTCCTGGGGTGCGGGGGCCGAGTCCGGCGCCGGCGCCGGTGCCGGGGTCGCGCCCTCGTCCTCGCCCTCCCCCGGCACGGCGACCTCCAGGTCGTTGCGGACCGGAGGGACGACGGGCACCGGGGCCTGGGCCAGGCGGCCGAGGCCGTAGTGGCCCGAGCGGTCCCGCGTCTCCCAGGCCAGCGCCAGGACGGTGGCCAGCCTCCCGGACACCCCCTCGAGGTCGTCGACGGTGGACACCTCGCCACCGAGCTCCCGGTCCTGCCGGACCGCCCCCAGCAGGGGGTCGAGCCCGTCGTCGGTCCCACCCTCCGGCCCGAGGGCCGGTCGACTCTCCGTGCCGGTGCCCGTGATCACGGTCGGCAGGTCCAGGGCGGCCAGCGCAGCTGCCAGGTCCACCCGGTGGACCAGCGCGTCCGACCCCTGCGAGCCCGGGGTCGCGTCGGCAGCCTCGGGTCCCAGGCCTCCCGCGACGAGGACCACGGCGTCCGGGGGACGCCGGTCGCGCACGGTCTCCTCGCCGGTGTCCTGCCAGGTCACGTCGACCAGGTCCGCCTCGGTCAGGTCGTCGAGGGCGACCAGCCAGGCGCCCAGCTGACCGACCTCGTCCGCTCCGGCCACGGCGGCGGCCAGGACGGTCGAGACGGTCGCCTCCTCGGCGTCCTCGAGCTCGGGGAGGGCCAGCCCTGCCCCCAGCCGGTCCAGCAGCTCGGCCCGTTCGGCGGGCACCGGGGACACGTCCCACCGGGCGTCGACCTCGACCGTCAGGACCACCTGGGCACCCGCGTCCTCCATCCGCTCGGTCAGGTCGTCCAGAGGATCCCGGTCGGCACCCGGCAGCACGACGAGCCCCACCCGGGTCCCGGTGAGGGTGTCCGCCACCGCGCGGCTCCCGGTTCGGTGCAGCGCCTGCTCCCGCGCCTCGGCGAGACGGCGGGCCTCGTCCACGTCCTCGCGCAGGGCCACCCGCTCCTCGCGCAGCTGGGAGACCTCCCCCTCCAGGGTGCTGGAGAGCCCCTCGCGCAGGGGGCCGGCGCCCAGCACGATGCCGACCGCGAGCGCGATGAAGACGGCCACCAGCGACACCAGGTGGTAACGGAAGTCGATAACCTACAACAGTCCCTCGACCCAGGCCCAGACATCGTCCCATCGTACGGCCAGCACACCGAAGAACGCCCGACCACCGGGGGTGGCGGCGAGGGCGACGAGGAGTGCGGTCATCCCGGCCAGGACGAGCCACGCGAGGGAGGCGGTGGAGATGCGTGAGCGGTAGAGCAGGCTCACGCCCTTGGCG
>DATISK010000144.1:0-3134 GCA_035581545.1 Ornithinimicrobium sp.
GGGCAGCGGTGCACCCCGTCGCCGAGGGCGCCGTGGTCGGGGGTTCCGCGGCCGAGCGTCTGGACACCCAGCTGACCAGCGCCCGCGACCTGAGGGTGATCGTGCCGGCGGTTCTGGTGGTCATCCTGCTGGTGCTCATCGGGCTGCTGCGCTCGGTGCTGGCCCCGGTGCTGCTCGTGCTGTGCCGCGTGGTCCAGGGCCTGTCCGCCGCGGGCGAGCAGGCGAGCGCCATCTCCATGTCGCATGAGCACTCCGACGAGGACCGCCGGGCGTACCCCACCAGCTGGACTCTGCAGGGCACCCAGTTCGGGACCCTGCTGGCCACCGACGTGTTCATCCCCTTCACCCTCCTGCCGGAGGAGGCGCTGTTCAGCTGGGGCTGGCGCGTGCCGTTCTGGCTCTCCGCCGTCGTGGTGGTGGTCGCCTACCTCATCCGCCGCCACCTGGAGGAGCCCCCGGCCTTCCGGGAGGCCCGCGCCGAAGCGCCCGCCGAGCAGCAGGAGTCCCCGCTGCGGGTGCTCCTGAAGCACCACCGGGCCGCCGTGGTCCGCATCGCCGCGGCCGCCATGATCAACACCGTCAACGTGGTGTTCACGGTGTGGTCCCTCTCGTTCGCCACCTCCGTGGTCGGCCTCGACCGCTCCACCATGCTGTGGGTCTCCGTGCTGGCCAACGCCGTCGCCCTGCTCGTGATACCGGTCGTGGCCGTGCTCGCCGACCGCATCGGCCGCAAGCCCGTCTTCATCGCCGGGGTCATCGGCCCCGCCGTGCTGATGTACCCCTACCTCTCAGCGGTCCACGCCGGGAACTGGCCGCTCGTCTGCGTGCTCGGCGCGGTCATGTCCGGTTGCTTCTACTCGATGGCCAACAGCATCTGGCCGTCGTTCTACGCCGAGATGCTGCCCCTGCGGGTGCGGGTCACCGGCCTGGCCCTGGGCACCCAGATCGGGTTCGCGGTCTCGGGCGGCTTCGCACCCGTCCTCGCCTCCGCCGTGGCCGGTCCCGCCGGCGACAACTGGCTGGGCGTGGCCGTGTTCGTCTCGGTCGCGTGCCTGATCTCCGCCGGCGCCGCGCTCACCGCGAAGGAGACGGCGAAGAAGTCCCTGGAGGAGATCGACGCGCTGCACACCTCGCGCACCGAGGCCGCCGAGCTGCGCGCCCACGACGTCCGGGAGCAGGGGGCCGCGGAGCCGGCCGCCTCCGGGGCGGGACGCTGATGCGCACCTCGATCGCCACGGTCTGCCTCTCGGGCACCCTCGAGGAGAAGATGCACGCCGCCGCGGCCGCCGGGTTCGACGGGATCGAGATCTTCGAGCAGGACCTGGTCGTCTCCCCCTCCTCCCCCGAGGAGATCCGGGAGCTCGCCGGTCGGCTGGGCCTGAGTCTGGACCTCTACCAGCCCTTCCGGGACTTCGACGCCGTGGGCCCGGAGCAGCTCGCCGCGAACCTGCGGCGCGCCGAGGCCAAGTTCCGGCTGATGAACCGGCTCGGCACGGAGACCCTGCTCGTGTGCTCCAACGTGGCCACGGCGGAGATCGACGACGACGAGGTCATGGCCGGGCAGCTGCGGCAGCTCGGCGAGCTCGCCGCGCACCACGGCGTGCGGCTGGCCTACGAGGCGCTGGCGTGGGGGAGGTTCGTCAGCGACTTCGAGCGCGCCCAGCGGATCGTGGACCTCGCCGACCACCCGAGCGTGGGGACCTGCCTCGACAGCTTCCACATCCTCTCCCGCGCCTGGGACCCGGCGCCGATCGAGGACATCGCCGCGGAGAAGATCTTCTTCGTGCAGCTGGCGGACGCCCCGCTGCTGAGCCTGGACGTCCTGTCCTGGTCCCGCCACCACCGGGTGTTCCCCGGGGAGGGCGACTTCGACATGGTCGGGTTCATGTCCCACCTGGTCCGCGCGGGCTACGACGGGCCCGTGTCCCTGGAGATCTTCAACGACGCCTTCCGCCAGGCCGACGTCAACCGCACGGCGGTGGACGGGCTGCGCTCCCTGCGCTGGCTCGAGGACCAGACCCGGCGGGCCCTGGCCGGGGAACGGACCCGGGACACGCTCGGGCTCCAGCCGCTGCCCGCGGTCGAGGAGCCCAGCGGCTACGACTTCGTGGAGATCCGCACCGGGCGGCTCGGCGAGACCACCCGGCTCCTGCACCAGCTCGGCTTCGCCCTGGGCGGGCACCACCAGTCCAAGGAGAACGTGCAGGTGTGGGTGCAGGGACCGGTGCGGGTCGTCCTCAACGACGCGGTCCCGGACGGCTCCCCCACCGAGGTCGCCGCGATCGGCTTCGACGTCGCCGACCCGGACGCCGCCGTCGACCGGGCCGCCCGGCTCAAGGCCCTGCCCGTGCCCCGCTCCCAGCGCGACGACGAGCAGGTGCTGCGGGGCGTGTTCGCCCCGGACGGCACGGAGATCTTCTTCTGCGCGCGCACGGCGGACGGGGTCCCCGCCTGGCTGGGCGAGTTCGGCGCGGACGACGAGCTCGACACCGCCGCCCTGGTCACCGAGGTGGACCACATCAACATGGCCCAGCCGTGGCAGCACTACGACGAGGCCGTCCTGTTCTACACCTCGGTGCTCGCCCTCGAAGCACAGGCCTCGCAGGACGTCCCCGGCCCCTCGGGGCTCGTGCGCAGCCAGGTGATGCGCTCCGCCCACGGCGCGGTGCGGATGCCCCTCAACGTGGCCCCCACCGCCGCCGAGCAGGGCTCCTTCGTGGGCGCGGCCTACCCCGAGCACGTGGCGCTGTCCTGCACGGACGTCTTCGCCGTGGCCCGGCGGGCACGCCGGCGCGGGCTGCGGTTCCTGCCCGTGCCGCAGAACTACTACGAGGACCTCGACGCCCGCTTCGACCTCGACGCCGGGTTCGTGGCCTCCCTGCAGGAGCTGCACCTGCTCTACGACCGGGACGCCGAGGGCGAGTTCCTGCACTTCTACACGGAGACCCTGGGCACGGTGTTCTTCGAGGTGGTGGAGCGCCGCAACGGGTACGCCGGCTTCGGCGCGCCCAACGCCCCGGTCCGCCTCGCGGCGCAGTACCGGCGCTCCCAGGCGGCCCACCGGGCGCGCACGGAGGCCTGAGCGGCGCCGCGCCGCGTCGGGTCGGGTCTGGTCGCGTCGGGTCAGCTGAAGA
>DATISK010000145.1:0-2461 GCA_035581545.1 Ornithinimicrobium sp.
GCCCAGCACGTGCTCCCCGCGGCGACCGCCGACGCGGAGCTCGCCCAGCGTCTCGCCGGCGAACATCAGCGGCAGCGCGGCCCCGCCCGAGGGCGACCCCCACTCCGCCACCGGGCTCCCGTCGGGCCCCACGATCCGCGCACCGTCCAGCCTCAGCGCCTCGGTGAGGTTGGCGAGGGCGGCCAGGACCAACCCGTCCGACGGGGTCTGGTTCATCGACTCGCCCAGCCGCCGCAGGGTGCCGGCCGGGTCGTCGCGGTCGCCGTAGAGGAGGCGGTCGACGAGGTCCTGCAAACGTCCCCGCGCCGGCCCCAGCCCCACCGCGATGAGGGCCGCGGCGATCACCTGGGGGGCGGGGCCCGCGGGCAGGAGCCACGCCAGCCCGGCGCTCACCCCCACGAAGGCTGCCAGGACCAGCCCGGTGAGCAGCGCGTAGAGCAGGGTCCGGCGGACGGCGACCTCGATGCCGAGGGCCTGGTAGCGGAGCACACCGACGGTGATCGCGACGAGGACGAGGACATAGGCCGCGGTGCCCGCGTAGTTGTCCGGGCCGAGCATGATGACCCCCGCCGCGAGCGGCGCAGTGGTGAGCAGCCACACCAGCGCGGTCCGGTCCGCACGCTCCGCACGGACCGCCCGGCGGAGTGCGTCGCCGACGACCAGCGCCGAGCCGGTCAGGAGGAGGGCGACCCCGGTGCCCAAGAGGGTCCCCACCACGGTGCCGTGGACGTCGAGCACCGGCTCGGCGCCGGCGACCTGGTCGGTGACGGGGTTCGGTGAGAGCGCGTAGCCGGCGTACAGGAGCGCGAAGCCGGCCAGGGCCAGGCGCTCGAACCGTGGTGGCCAGGTCCCCGTGACGGAGCCGGTCGGGTAGCGGACCAGGATCAGCGTCAGCGGCAGGAAGACCGTGCCGACCCACAAGGGCGCCGTCAGGGCCAGCACGAGGGTCCCGCCCAGGAGGCCGGAGTCCGGCAGCAGGAGTGCCCGGGCGCCGTACGCGTTGCCCAGGTTGCAGAGCGCGAAGAGCAGGCCCGCGAGGCTGATCAGCCAGCCGATCCGGTTGCGGGGTCGGGCCCAGGTCAGCACCAGGCCGAGAGCTCCGGCGGCCAGGCTCAGCAGCAGCTCGGCGGCGGTCACGGGCCGCCCGACGTTGCCGGGATGCGCCTCCAGCCCGTGGCTCAGGAAGGGGTACGCCGCGACCGTGACCGTGACGAGGCCGAACAGGACGAGCGCAGCCCGCCGCCGTGCGTGGTTGCTGTTCGGTGACGGTCGCGTCGCTGTCCGGGTCTGCACCACGCCGGCCTCCTCTCCGCACGGTCCGCGGACCTCTCCTGAGTCTGGACCCGGCCGTCGGCCGTGTCATCGGTCCGATGTCCCGGGTCTGCCGGGAGGTCCTCCCGACCGGACGGGACGCGGGCAACTGCCCCGGGCGACGCACCGGCGGGCACGGTGGGCCATCGGTCGCCGCCAGGGCGGCCGGAGACCAAGGAGGAAGCCATGACCACCACCTACCGCGAGTCCACCGAGCTGACCGGCCCGACCTGGCCGATGTACGCCGCGCTCGGGGTCGGCACGGCGCTCGCCCTCGCCGCTGTCGGCACGTTCGCGAACCCCACCGGGAACTCCGCGTCCGAGCAAGGGCTGCGGGAGTTCCTCATCGTGGCCGGCATCGTCGTCGTGGCCGCGGCGGTGGTCTTCGGGATCGTCGCCCGCACGGCAGCGGAAGCCGGGGCAGCCACCCGGGCGCTGGTGCTCGCGATCCTGGGGCTGCTCAGCCTCGCGCTCTTCTGGACAGGGCTGCCGCCGGTGCTGGCGTTCGGGGCGATCGCCTGCGCGACGGCCGCGGGCCGCGGCGGGACCCTGCCGGGGCGGGCGAAGGTCGCCATGGGCCTGGCCCTGGTCACCGTGGCGCTGGCCGTCGTCGCCGCCATCGTCGGCTGAGCGGCCCCCGCCGGGGTCGGCCACCGGCCCCGGCCCCGGCCCCGGCGAACTAGAACGCGTTACACTCCGCGGACCTGCGGAGGAGGACCAGCATGATCAGGTGGAGCGAGGAAGAGGTCGCCGCGCGCGACGCAGTGCGCGCGTTCGTCGAGAAGGAGATCCGCCCGCGACAGGACGACCTGGAGCACCGGGGCGTCCCGCCGTACGACGTGATCCGCTCGCTCTTCGCGGCTTTCGGCCTCGGCGAGATGTCCGCCGAGTCGTTCGACCGGCAGATCGCCGCGATCGAGAAGGGTGAGGAGCCGCGGGCCGGCAGCGGCCGTGACCTGGGCCTGTCGAGCGTGCTGAACATCGAGCTGGCGAAGGTCTCGATGGGCATCACCAGCGCCCTCGGTGTCTCCGTGGGCCTGGCCGCAGGCACCATCAACGCCCGCGGCACGGTCGAGCAGCGCAAGCGCTGGGCGCGCGACCTGCTCACCTTCGACAAGATCGGCGCCTGGGCGATCACCGAGCCCGACTC
>DATISK010000146.1:0-17446 GCA_035581545.1 Ornithinimicrobium sp.
TTCGTGCTGCGCACCCACGACACCGGGACGGGCCCGATCGACCTGTCCGCCCTCCGGTCCCGGCTGGCGCAGCAGGGGGCCACCGGCGACGCCGCGGTGGGTGGCGGCGCGGGGGCGACGTAGGGTTGTGACCATGCCCGAACACGTCTACGACCCGCCCGAGCGGTTCGTCGCCGGCAGCGTCGGCCCCCCGGGGCAGCGGACGTTCTTCCTCCAGGCCGGTGACGGCGACCGGCGCACCACCGTGTCCCTCGAGAAGGAGCAGGTCCGCCTCCTCGGCGTCTCCCTGGGCGACCTGCTCGACGAGGTCGCCCCGGTCGAGGGGTCGGAGGACGCCGCGGCGGCGTTCGTGGACCAGGGCCCGCTGGACGGGCCCTTCGACGACGACTTCCGGGTGCAGCGGCTCTCCGTGGCCTGGGACGCCGAACGGGAGCGGGTGGTCCTGGAGGCCTTTGACCGGCCGGACGCCGAGGACCTGCTCGAGCTGGATCCCACCGAGGACTACCCGTGGACCGGTCGGGTGCCGCAGTCCCTGAGCGTGGTCCTCGCGCCCGCCCGGGCCCGGGCCTTCGCGCTGGGGTGCACCGCCTCGCTCGCGGGCGGGCGGCCGTCCTGCCCGTTCTGCGGGCAGCCCCTGGACCCCGGCGGGCACATCTGTCCCCGGGCCAACGGCTACAAGCGCTGAGCCCTGCCGGACGCGATGGTCGGCGGGGTGGAGGTCGGTGAGGTCGGGGGCGGGGACGCCCCCGCCGAGGACCTGCTCACGTACAGCCGCATCGAGATCGTCGGGCGGCTGGTCGAGGCGTCCAACGTCACGCTGCTCGTCGACCTGTACGAGGAGGACGGCCGGCCCACCGGACGCCAGGCGGTCTACAAGCCGGACCGCGGCGAGCGGCCCCTCGCCGACTTCCCCCCGGGGACGCTCGCGCGGCGGGAGGTGGCGGCATACCTGGTGTGTCGTGCGGCCGGGTGGGACCTGGTCCCGCCCACGGTGCTGCGCGACGGGCCCCTGGGTCCGGGGTCGGTGCAGGCCTGGGTCGAGCAGGACGAGGCCCGCCGGGCCGACCCGAGCGCGGGCCTGGTCGAGGTGCTGCCCGCCGACGTCGACCACCCGTCGTGGCTGCCGGTCGTGGAGGGGGAGGACCAGACCGGTCGGCCGGTCGTCGTCGCGCACGCGGACCGCGAGGACCTGCGCTCGGTGGCGCTGCTGGACGCGGTGCTCAACAACGCCGACCGCAAGGCGGCCCACCTGACGCTGGACGTGGCGGGCCGGCTCAGGGGGTTCGACCACGGCCTGTGCCTGCACGTCGACGACAAGCTGCGCACGGTCCTGTGGGGCTGGGCCGGAGCACCCCTGACCGGCACCGAGCAGGACCACCTGCGGCGTCTGCTGGCTGCGCTGGACGGGGGGACGGGCGTGGAGACCCTGCTGATGGAGGAGGAGGTGGCCGCGTTGCGCGAGCGCGTCGTGGGTCTGCTCGGCGCGGGGCACCTGCCCCGGCCGCCGCTCACCCGCTATCCGCTGCCCTGGCCGTTGTGGTGAGGCGCCCGGCGTGGTGAGGACTCCCTGCGTGGTGAGGACTCCCGCCGGGGACGACTAGGCTGGCCCGTCGTGAAGACCTGGACCGCCGACCCCGTGCCGACCGTCCCGACCGCCGGGAGGGGCGGACCCCTCCTCGTCCACGACACCGCGACGAACCGCGCGGTCACGCCGCAGCCGGTGGACGGACGGGCCCGCATGTACGTCTGCGGGATCACCCCCTACGACGCCACCCACATCGGGCACGCCGCCACCTACGTCACCTTCGACCTGATCAACAGGGTCTGGCGCGATGCGGGCCTGGAGGTCCTCTACGTGCAGAACGTCACCGACGTCGACGAGCCCCTCCTGGAGCGGGCCGAGCGCGACGGTGTGCACTGGGAGGACCTGGCGGCCCGCGAGATCGACCTGTTCCGCCAGGACATGGAGGCGTTGCGGGTGCTCCCGCCCGACCACTACGTCGGTGCCGTCGAGGGGATCCCCGACGACGTGGCCGCGGTCGGCAAGCTCCTGGCCGACACGGTCGCCTACCGGGTGCCCGTGCCGGACGGCGAGGAGACGGTGCCCGGGGCGGAGCGGTCCGACGTCTACCTCGACCTGTCGACCCAGCCGACCTTCGGGTCCGTCTCCGGCTGGACCCGGGAGCAGATGATGGAGGTCTTCGCCGACCGTGGCGGGGATCCTGACCGGGAGGGCAAGAGAGACCCCTTCGACCCCTTGCTGTGGCGCGCCGGGCGGGTCGGCGAGCCGCACTGGGACGGGGGGCCCCTCGGCCAGGGGCGTCCCGGCTGGCACATCGAGTGCTCGACGATCGCCCAGCGCTACCTGGGGCCCGGGTTCGACGTCCAGGGCGGAGGCGACGACCTCGTCTTCCCGCACCACGAGATGAGCGCGGTCGAGGGCACCGCGCTCCAGGACGGGGCGCGGTTCGCCCAGGCCTACGTGCACCAGGCCATGGTCGGACTGGAGGGCGAGAAGATGAGCAAGTCCAAGGGCAACCTCGTGCTGGTGTCCCGGCTGCGCGGCCAGGGGATCGACCCGATGGCCCTTCGACTGGTCCTGCTCGACCACCACTACCGCCGGCCCTGGGAGTGGACCGACGAGATGCTGCACCGGGCGCAGGACCGCCTGGCCCGCTGGCGCCGCGCCGCTGCGTTGACCCGAGACGATGCGGACGGGAGCGGGGGGAGGGCCGGGGACGACGACGCGAAGGTCGTCCACGAGATCCGCCGGCACCTGGCCGCGGACCTGGACAGCCCGGCCGCCCTGCGCTCGGTCGACCGCTGGGCCGGGTCCGTCCTGGAGCGGGGTGCCGGCAGCCGGATCGTGCCCGCCGCCGTCGACGCCCTGCTCGGCGTCCTGCTGCAGGAGGGCGCGGCATGATCGTGCGCACCACCGCGGAGATCACCGGGACCGACCGGGACGTGACGAACGAGGCCGGCACCTGGCGGTCCAAGCGGATCGTCCTGGCCGAGGACCGGGCCGGCTTCTCCTTCCACGAGACCACCATCCCCGCCGGGACGCGCAACGTGTTCCACTACGCCCACCACGTGGAGGCGGTCTGGCTCGTCGAGGGACGGGGTGTCCTGCGCGACCTCGACCACGGGGTCGACCACCGGCTGGGGCCGGGCAGCATGTACCTGCTCGACGGTCACGAACGGCACGAGCTGGTGTGCGAGGAGCAGATGCGGATGCTGTGCGTGTTCGCGCCGCCGGTCACCGGGCGCGAGGTGCACGACGAGGACGGGGTCTACCCGCTCCTGGTGCTGCAGGACGACGGGTCGGTCGTCCGCGAGCGCTGAGCGTGGTCAGGCGGGTCCGTCGGAGGGTCGGCCAGGTCCGGGAGACACGAGCGGCAGCAGTCCCCGGGCGGTGACGTCCACCAGGCTGCCCACCCGGACCGCCCCACGCATCGGCGGGACGTCCACGATGTGCGGGACGACGAGGGTGGGAACCCCGGCCGTCGTCGCCGAGGTGGCGCCGGTGGGGGAGTCCTCGACCGCGACGCAGTCCCGCGGCTCGACCCCGAGCCGGTGGGCCGCCTCGAGGTAGGGGTCAGGGTGCGGTTTGCCGCGCTCGACCTGGTCGCCGGTGACGACGGCGGCGAAGGTGCCCGAAGGCAGGTGCTCGAGCAGGACGTCCGCCAGCGCCGTCCACGACATCGTCACCAGCGCGCAGGGCACGCCGTGCCGGCGCAGCTCGGTCAGCAGCTCGGCGGCACCCGGTCGCCACGGGAGCTCGGTGCGCATCCGGGCGGCGACGCCGCTGATGAGCGCGTCCACGACCTCCTCGGGGGAACCGGTCACCGGGGTCTGCTCGAGGATGACCCGGGCCGAGACGAGCAGGTCGTTGCCGACCAGCTGCAGCGCGTCCTCGCGGCTCCACGTTCCTCCGGCCGCCTCGACCAGCGCGGTCTCCTCGGCCATCCAGTAGGGCTCGGTGTCGACCAGCGTGCCGTCCATGTCCCACAGCACCGCCGAGGGCAGCTCGGCGTCGGGCGTCGTCGGCGTCGGGGAGGTCGGCAGGGGGGAGCTCGGCACGCCCCCACGGTAGCCGCCTCCGACGTATGGTTGGCCAGGGAGACGAGGAGGAGCATGTCGATGATCGAGCTGCGCGAGACGGGTGACCTGGTCGACCCTGTCGTCATCGCGGCCTTCGAGGGGTGGAACGACGCCGGTGAGAGCGCCTCCGGCGTCATCGACCACCTCGTCGACGTGTGGGGGGCCGAGCTCGTGGCCGCGGTCGACCCGGAGGACTACTACGACTTCCAGGTCAACCGGCCCCAGGTCCTCGGGACCGACGAGGGTCGGGTCGTGCGCTGGCCCACGACCCGTGTCTTCCTGGCCAAGGACACCCCCTCGGGGCGCGACGTCATCCTGGTCCACGGGATCGAGCCGTCCATCCGCTGGCGCCACTTCACGGCCGACATCCTCGGGTTCGCGCTGCACGAGGGGGCCCAGCTGCTCGTCCTGCTCGGAGCCATGCTGGCCGACGTCCCGCACACCCGGCCGATCCCGGTGGGTCTCTCCTCGGAGGACCCGGACCTGCGCTCCGCGCACGAGGACGTCGAGCCCAGCACCTACGAGGGGCCGACCGGCATCGTCGGCGTCCTGGCGGACGAGGCGCGGCAGGCGGACCTGCCCACCGTCTCGTGCTGGGCCGCGGTCCCGCACTACGCGGGTGGCCCGCCGTCGCCGAAGGCCTCGCTGGCCCTGCTGGGTCAGCTGGAGGAGCTGCTGGACTGCGTGATCGACGACTCCGGCCTGGCCGAGGCGGCGCGCGCGTGGGAGCGCGGCGTCGACGAGCTCGCGGCGACCGACGACGAGGTGCGCGACTACGTACGCCAGCTGGAGGAGTCCCAGGACGCCGCCGACCTGCCGGAGGCCTCAGGGGACGCGATCGCCCGGGAGTTCGAGCGCTACCTGCGTCGTCGTGACGACGGCGGACCCCTCGGCTGAGGGCAGCGGGGGAGGCGTGCCTCCCCACGCCGGGCACACGGAGCGGTGCGAGCACCAGGAGCACGCCCGGGACGGACGGGGCCGCCAGTCGCCGGTCCGGCCCGCCAGGTCGATGGCCTGCCACAACGCTCTGACCTTGCGCTCGGTCGCCAGCACCTCCTCCTCGCTGGGGTCGCTCCACAGCAGGACCCCGTCACCGAGGTAGACCAGCTGCAGTCGCGAGGGGAGCACCCCGGTGGAGCGCCACAGGGCCAGTGCGTAGAAGCGCAGCTGGAAGAGCGCAGGCCCCTCGAACGACGGCGAGGGGGAGCGGCCGGTCTTGTAGTCGACCACCCGCAGCCGCCCGTCGGGTGCCCGGTCCAGGCGGTCGACGTAGCCGCGCAGGGTCAGGCCCGGCAGCGGTGCCTCGACGTAGAGCTCGCGCTCGAGCGGCTCCAGGTGCTGCGGGTCCTCGAGCGTGAACCACCGTTCGACCAGGCGGGCCGCGTCGGCGTGCCAGCGGGCCAGGCCGGAACCGTCCGGGGCGGCGCCCTCCTTCTGCTCGTCCGCCGGGACGACCTCCGCCAGACCGGGCTCCTCGGCGAGCATCCGGCCCCACTCGGAGGGGACCAGCTGCACCGCCTCCTGCGCCGTGCGGCGCGGGGCCGGCAGGTCGAAGACCCGCTCGAGGACGGCGTGCACCAGCGTGCCCCGGACGGCGGCCGCCGACGGCGGCTCGGGCAGCCGGTCGAGCGTGCGGAACCGGTAGAGCAGCGGGCACACCAGGAAGTCGGCCGCCCGGGAGGGGGACAGCGTGGGCTCCATGACGACGACTCTAGGCGTGGTCCCCGACAGTCCCGACACACCGACGGGTGACCGGCGGCCACCGGCAGCACCCTCCGGCCCGGACGCGCAGGCCGTTGTCAGTCCGGCCCCCTAGTCTTGCGCCATGGCAGCGACGGTCGGCGGGTGGCGCATCGGCTCGGTGTCCGGCGTGCCGGTCTACCTCGGGCGCAGCTGGGTGCTCATCGCGGTGGTGATGGTGGCCCTGTTCGGCCCGTCGGTGCAGCAGACCCTGCCGGAGCTGGGAGGCCTCGCCTATCTCGTCGCCGGGTCCTACGCCCTGCTCCTCCTCGTCTCGGTGCTCGCCCACGAGGCCGCCCACGCGCTCGTGGCCCAGAGGGCCGGCTATCGCGTGCACCGCATCGTCGCCGACTTCTGGGGCGGGCACACCGCGCACGACGGCGCCGGAGGGACCCCCGGGGGAAGCGCCGCGGTGGCCGTCGTCGGCCCGCTGGCCAACGCCGCGCTGGCGGTGCTCGGCTGGGGTCTGCTCCAGGTGCTCGACGGGGGCGTGCCCCTGCTCCTGGCGCTGGCCTTCACCTGGGCCAACGCCGTCGTGGCGGTCTTCAACCTGGTGCCCGCCCTGCCCCTCGACGGCGGCTTCCTGCTCGAGGCCCTGGTGTGGCGGCTCACCGGGGACCGCCACCGCGGCACGCTCGTGGCGGGCTGGGCCGGCCGTGGGGTCGTCGTCCTGGGCGTGCTGTGGGCGCTCTCCCCGCTGCTGCTCCAGGGGGAGCGGCCCGGACTCTTCCGCGTGCTCTGGGTGCTGCTCCTGGCCGGATTCATCTGGCAGGGGGCCAGTGCGGCCGTGGGCGCCGGCCGCCGGGGCATGGCCGCCGCGCGCGTCCAGGTCGGCCAGGTGGCCCGCCGGGTCGGGGTGGTCCGGCCCGACGTCCTCCTCTCCGAGCTGGCCTGGGACCAGGGCGGGCTGTGGCTCACCGAGGACGCCCGGGGCGGCGTCGACGGGATCGTCCACCCCGCCTCGGTCCGTCGGGTCCCGCAGGAGGCGTGGGCCAGCACACCGGTGTCGGCCGTGGCCGTGCGGCTCCCCGACGGGTGGGCCGTCCCGATGGACCGGCGGGCGCCCTTCGAGGACGTGCTGGCGGTGATGGGCAGCACCGGCTCCGGGGTCATCGGCCTGCTGGAGGAGGACGGCCGGCCCTGGGGGGCGGTGCTCGCCGGCGACCTGGACCGCGCCGGGGCTCCTCGTCCGCGCTCGTAGACTGGGCGGGTGAGCACCCCTGCGACCGGCGCCGACCTGCGCCGAGGCCCCTTCCGCCCCGGCGACCGCGTGCAGCTGACCGATCCCAAGGGACGGCTGCACACCATCACGCTGGAGCCGGGCAAGGACTTCCACACCCACCGCGGCCACCTCCGGCACGACGACCTCATCGGGGCCCCCGACGGCAGCGTCGTGCGGCACAGCTCGGGCGCCGACTACCTGGCGCTGCGACCCCTGCTGTCCGACTACGTGCTCTCGATGCCCCGCGGCGCCCAGGTGGTCTACCCCAAGGACGCGGGCATGATCGTCACCTACGCGGACATCTTCCCCGGGGCCACCGTGGTGGAGGCCGGGGTGGGCTCCGGGGCGCTGTCGTTGTCGCTGCTGCGGGCCGTGGGGGACACCGGACGTCTGCTCAGCATCGAGCGCCGCGAGGACTTCGCCGACATCGCCCGGGCCAACGCCCGTGCCTTCTTCGGCCAGGACCACCCCGCCTGGACGGTCACCGTCGGCGACCTCGTCGAGACGCTCCCCGACGCCGTCGCCCCGGGCACGGTCGACCGGGTGGTCCTGGACATGCTCGCCCCCTGGGAGTGCCTCGACGTCGTCGGGGACGCCCTCGCTCCCGGCGGCGTGCTGATCTGCTACGTCGCCACCGCCACCCAGCTCTCCCGGGTGGCGGAGGCCGCCCGGACGCACGGCGGCTGGACCGAGCCCCAGGCCTGGGAGTCGCTCGTGCGCGACTGGCACCTGGAGGGCCTCGCGGTGCGGCCGCAGCACCGGATGCACGGGCACACCGGCTTCCTCATCACGGTGCGCCGCCTGGCGCCGGACACCGCACCGCCGCTGCGCAAGCGCCGTCCCGCCAAGGGCGCCTACGGCGAGGACTACGTGCCCGCCGACCAGGGGGAGTGGACCCCGGAGGAGCTCGGCGAGCGCCCCGTCTCCGACAAGCGCCTGCGCCGCACCCGCCGGGAGGCGGAGGCGACCGCGGACCGGCGCGGGGCCATCCCTCCGACCGGACAGGAGCCCGAGTGAGCGACCAGCCCTTCCAAGAGCGCCACCTGCAGCAGCAGGTGCAGTCCCTGACCTCCCGCCTGAGCGACCTCAAGGCGCACAACGACCAGCTGGTCTCGACCCTGCGCACCGCCAAGGAGCAGATCACCGGACTGCGCGAGGACCTCGACGCCCTCGGACGGCCGCCGCTGAACGTCGGCCAGGTGCTGCGCCTCGTGGGCGACGGCACGGTCGACGTCAGCATCGCCGGCCGGCGGGTCCGCACCCACGTGACCGCGGAGATCTCCACCGAGGAGCTGCGCCCGGGACGGGAGGTGCTGCTCAACGAGGCCCAGGCCGTGGTCGGTGTCGCCGGCTACGAGCGGGCGGGCGAGGTCGTCGTCTGCAAGGAGCTCCTCGGTGAGGACCGGGTCGTCGTGATCGTGCGGGGCGAGGACGAACGGGTGTGCCGCCGCGCCGGGTCCCTGCGGGGGGAGGTGGTGCGGATCGGGGACGGCCTGCTGCTGGACCCCCGCAGCGGGTTCGTCACCGAGCGGATCCCGCGCCCGGAGGTCGCCGAGCTGGTCCTGGAGGAGGTGCCCGACATCTCCTACGCCGACATCGGCGGGCTCTCCGGGCAGATCGAGCAGATCCGCGACGCGGTCGAGCTGCCGTTCCTGCACGCCGACCTCTACGAGGCCCACCAGCTGCGCCCGCCCAAGGGGGTGCTGCTGTACGGTCCGCCGGGGTGAGGCAAGACGCTCATCGCCAAGGCCGTCGCAGCCTCCCTGGCCCGGCAGTCGGCCGAGCGTCGCGGCGCGAGCGAGGAGTCCTCCCGCGCCTACTTCCTCAACATCAAGGGTCCCGAGCTGCTCAACAAGTACGTCGGGGAGACCGAGCGGCACATCCGCTCGATCTTCCAGCGGGCCCGCGAGAAGTCGGCCGACGGAGACCCCGTGGTGGTCTTCTTCGACGAGATGGAGTCGCTCTTCCGCACCCGCGGGTCCGGGGTGTCCTCGGACGTGGAGACCACGATCGTCCCCCAGCTGCTCGCCGAGATCGACGGGGTGGAACGGCTCGACAACGTCATCGTCATCGGTGCCTCCAACCGTGAGGACATGATCGATCCCGCCATCCTGCGCCCGGGGCGGCTCGACGTGAAGATCAAGATCGAGCGTCCCGACGCCGAGGGGGCCCGGGACATCTTCACCAAGTACCTGACCACTGCGGTGCCGCTGCACGCCGACGAGCTGGCCGCGCACGGCGGCGACCGGCAGGCCACCGTGGCTGCGCTCATCGACGAGGTCGTGGGGCGGATGTATGCCGTGCGTCCGGAGAACGCGTTCCTCGAGGTGACCTACGCGGGCGGTGACAAGGAGGTCCTCTACTTCAAGGACTTCGCCTCCGGCGCGATGGTCCACAACATCGTCGACCGCGCCAAGAAGCTGGCCATCAAGGACCTGCTGACGCACGGCCAGGAGGGGCTGCGCGCCGCCCACCTGGACCGGGCCTACCTCGACGAGTTCAAGGAGAACGAGGACCTGCCCAACACCACCAACCCCGACGACTGGGCGCGGATCTCGGGCAAGAAGGGGGAGCGGATCAGCTACATCCGTACCCTCGTCGGCGACAGCAGCGGCACCCACCCGGGCCGGGCGGTCGATCCCGAACCGCCGGCGCACTACCACTGAGGCGGACGCATCCGATGAGGCGCCACGCCTTCTGGTTCGACCTGGCCGTCGTCCTGCTCCTGGCCGCCGGCGGACGCCGCAGCCACGACCTGGACGGGTCCGTGCTGGGTGTGCTGCAGACCGCCTGGCCCTTCCTCGTCGGGCTGGGCGTGGGCTGGGTCGCGGTGCGGCGGCAGCCGCCCGGGAGGCGGGTGTGGTGGCTCGACGGCGTCGTCGTCACCCTCTCCACGGTGGTGATGGGCATGCTGCTGCGGCTGGCGTCCGGGGAGGGAGCGGCGCTGCCGTTCGTCCTCGTCGCCACCGGCGTGCTCGCCGCCGGGTTCCTGGGGTGGCGGGCGGTGGACGCAGCGGTGGGGGCCCGGCGCAGCGGCTAGAATGGTGAACATGCGTTCACCCGGGCCCGAGCTGACACGGCAGCCGCCGTCCACCGGCCTGATCATCACCGTCCTGGCCCTGTGCGGGACGCTGGTGTCCCTGCAGCAGACCCTCGTGCTGCCGTTGCTGCCGGACTTCCCCGAGATCCTCGGGACGACGAGCGACAACGCCTCCTGGTTGGTGACCATCACCCTGCTCACCGCGGCCGTGGGGACGCCGATCGTCTCCCGCCTGGCCGACATGTTCGGCAAGAAGCTCATGCTCGTCGTCTGCATGGGGGCGGTGATCCTCGGCTCCGTCGTGGCCGCCCTGAGCACCAGCCTGGCGGTCGTCGTGCTCGGCCGCGGGCTGGCCGGGCTGGGCGCCTGCCTGGTCCCGGTGGGGATCAGCATCATGCGCGACCACCTGCCGGCCGAGAGCGTGGGCTCCGGCGTGGCGCTGATGTCGGCGACGCTGGGCATCGGGGGAGCGGTGGGGATGCCGCTGGCCGGGGTGATCTACGCCAACTTCGACTGGCACACCCTCTTCTACGTCTCCGGCGGCTTCGCCGTGGTCATGCTCGCCGCCGTCCTCCTCGTCGTCCCCGAGTCGACCGTGCGCACCCGCGGCCGCTTCGACTACGTCGGTGCGCTCCTGCTGTCGGTGGCGCTGACCTGCTTCCTGCTCGCCGTCAGCAAGGCAGGCACGTGGGGGTGGGGCTCGCCCCTCACCCTGAGCCTGGTCGCGGTGGCCGGTCTCGTGCTCGCCGCCTGGGTGCCCTGGGAGCTGCGGGCCGGCCAGCCGCTCGTGGACATCCGCACGTCCATGCGCCGCACGGTGCTGCTGACCAACTCGGCGTCGGTGCTCGTCGGCTTCGCGATGTTCGCCAACTTCCTGACCTCCGTGCAGCAGGTGCAGATGCCGGCGACGACCGGTTACGGCTTCGGCCTGTCCGTGGTGGAGACAGGCCTGTGGATGCTGCCCAGCGGCATCCTCATGGTGGCCATGTCCCCGGTGTCGGCACGACTCATCCGCCGCCACGGACCGCGCATCGTGCTCGTCGGTGGTTCGGTGCTCATGGCCGTGGGCTTCATCGGCCGGTCCCTGCTGCACTCCTCGGTCGCGGAGGTCATGGTCACCTCGGGCCTGGCCTCCGTCGGCACGGCCCTCGCCTTCGCCGCGATGCCGACCCTGATCATGCGCGCGGTGCCGCTCACCGAGACCGCCTCGGCCAACGGCCTCAACACGCTGCTGCGCTCGATCGGCACCTCCTCCGCCTCGGCCATGGTCGCCGCCGTCTTCGCCGCGAGCATGGTGGTCACCCCCTCGGGGGAGGCCGCGCCCACGTTCGCCGCATACCAGGTCGTCTTCTGGTCCGGGACCGCAGCCGCCCTCGGCGGCGCCCTGATCGCGGCCTTCATCCGTCGACCCGCACCGGTCGGCGAGCGGGCTCCGAGCCGCACCGGCGTGCCGGCCCCCGCGGGGGAGCGCACCCACGTCAAGGTCGAGAGCGAGCTGCCCGAGGTGCTCGTGCGCGGACGGGTCCTCTCACCGCAGGGGCGGCCGCTGCGGCAGGCGGTCGCCACCGTGCTGCACACCGACGGCCGGCACGTGGACTGGGGCCGGACGGACAACGACGGCCGGTTCGCCCTGGCCCTGCCCGAGGAAGGTCGCTACCTGCTCGTGGTCTCGGCGGACGGCTGGGCGCCGCAGTCCGGCCTCGTGCACCTGGAGGCGGGGGAGACCGAGCCGGTGACGATGACCCGACGCCTGCTCCTGTCCGGCCGGGTCACCGACGGCGGGGTGCCGGTCGGCGGGGCCATGATCTCGCTCATCAAGCACTCGGGGGAGTACGTCGGGACCTCCTACGCCGAGTCCGACGGCAGCTACGAGATCGGCCTGCCGCCGCCGGGACGCTACGTCCTCACGGTGGTGGACCACGCCAGCGGACGCGCTCGCTCCCGGGCGCTCTCGGTGCTCTCCACGTCCACGACCCTGGACGTGGACCTGGAGACCGGGATCCCCCGTCCGCCCGGGCCGGTGCCCGCGGGTGCTCCCCGGGGGATGGGGACCGTCATGCGCGGCAGCGTCGACACCGGTCCGTCGTCGGACCCGCAGCCCCCGCGGCCGCGGTCGGCGTCCGCGCCCGCCAGGAGCGGACGATGAGCCCGTCGGGCGACGCCGCGGAGACCCGGGAGGTCGTCCTGCAGGTCGCGCGGCGGCTCTTCGGCGAGCGGGGCTACGCCTCCGTGACGATCCGCGAGGTGGCCGCGCAGGCAGGCATCTCGGCCTCCATGGTGATGAAGGTCGCCGGCAGCAAGGAGCAGCTGTTCGCGCTGGCCACCCCGGCCGAGCCGACCCCGCTGCCGCCCGACGTGCCGCTCGACGGGATGGGCGAGCTGCTCGTCTCGCGGCTCCTGCAGCGTCGTGACGACGACGCCGCCGAGCCGTGGCTGCGGGCGCTCTACCTGCTCGTCGAGGCGCCCGACCCGGAGGCCGCCCGGGCGGAGTTCCGCGAGCGCTTCCTGCGGCGGTTCCCGACCGACGGGGACGGGCGCCGGCACGCCGACGAGGTGGCCTGCCTCATGCTCGGCCTGGCGGCCGGCGTCCGCGCCTTCCGGCTCCTCGACCCCGCGAGCACCGACGCCCGGGCCGTCGTGCGCGAGTACGGCGCGCTCGTCCAGCAGGTGCTCGACCGGATCGACCTGGGTCGCACCGCCGGGGGGCAGGGAGCCTAGGCTGGCTGCGTGAGCGTGCTGCGGGTCGTCGGGATCGAGACCGAGCTGGGCATCACCAGCACCCAGGTCGACGGGCAGGGACGGCTGCTGAGCCCGATGGTCCTCTCCGGGCAGGTGGTGCGTGCCTATGCGGCAGGCGCGGGGGCGGGGGCGGCGCTGCCGCCCACGGCCGGCTGGGACTACGCCGACGAGACCCCGCTGCGGGATGCGCGCGGCTACGAGATGGCACGGGCGCTGGCCGACGTCTCCCAGCTCACGGACGTCGACGACCCGACGATCGCCACGACGGTCCTGTCGAACGGAGCCCGGCTCTACGTCGACCACGCCCACCCGGAGTACTCCTCGCCGGAGGTGACCTCCCCCCTGGAGGCGGTGCGCTACGACCGGGCCGGGGAGCTGGTGGCGCAGACCGCGGTCCGCACCCTCGGCGAGCAGGGGGCGCAGGTGCGGCTCTACAAGAACAACGTCGACGGCAAGGGCGCCTCGTACGGCACGCACGAGAACTACCTGGTCCCGCGCAGCGTCCCCTTCGAGCGGATCGCCCGCCGGCTGATCCCCTTCCTCGTCGCCCGCCCGGTCATCGCCGGGGCGGGCCGCGTCGGCCTCGGTCAGGCCAGCGAACGGCCGGGCTTCCAGCTGAGCCAGCGGGCCGACTACCTCGAGGCCGAGGTGGGTCTGGAGACCACGCTGCGCCGCCCCATCGTCAACACCCGTGACGAGCCGCACGCCACGCCCGACCGCCACCGCCGGCTGCACGTCATCGTGGGGGACGCGACGATGGCCGACGTCACCACCTACCTCGCGGTGGGGTCCCTCTCGGCGGTGCTGCGCCTGGTCGAGACCCATCCCGAGCTGGTCCCCGAGCTGGACCTGGTCGACCCCGTGCAGGCGGTCAAGGAGATCTCGCACGACCCGACGCTGCGCACGACCGTGGAGACCGTCGACGGCCGCCGGCTCACCGGACCGGACCTGCTCGAGGCCTACCTGGAGGCGGTGCAGCGGGCCGCCGGGTCCGGGCACGAGGCGTGGGCGGACCAGGGGGGAGGTCCCGGTCCGGACGCGGCGACCGAGGCGGTGCTCACCCGCTGGCAGGAGGTCCTCGACGACCTGCGCGCCGACCCCGCCCGCTGTGCCGACCGCGTCGAGTGGGTGGCCAAGCTGACGCTGCTGGAGCGCTACCGCGACCGGGCGGGAGCCGGCTGGGACGACCCCCGGCTGGCCGCGATGGACATCCAGTGGCACGACCTCGACCCCGAGCGGGGCCTGGCCCAGCGGCTGCGGGCCGCGGGACGGCTGGAGCGGCTCGTGCCGACGGAGCGGGTCGAGGCCGCCGTCACCGAGCCGCCGAACGACACCAGAGCGTGGTTCCGCGGCGAGTGCGTGCGCCGCTACGGCCCGCACGGCGACGTCCCGGCCGCGTCCTGGGACTCCGTCGTCATGCTCGACGAGAGCGGGCGGCGTCACCGGGTCCGCACGCCCGAGCCGACCACCGCCACCCGGGAGCGGATCGGGCCGCTGCTGGAGCGGCACACCCGCACCGCAGGCCTGCTCACCGAGCTGGTCGCCGAGATCGTCTGAGAGGATTCGACCCATGTCCGAGCAGCAGCAGTTCTCGCGTCGCCGGGACGACGACCCGCCCGAGCCCGAGGTCCCCGCCGCCGCCCCGCAGGCGCAGGACGCCAGGCGCGACGCGGAGCTGGACTCCCTCCTCGACGAGATCGACGGGGTCCTGGAGACCAACGCCCAGGAGTTCGTGCACGGCTTCATCCAGAAGGGCGGTCAGTAGCCCCCGTGGACGCCCGGGTGATGGGGATCGAGACCGAGTTCGGGGTCAACGCGACCTTCCGGGACGGTCCCCGCCTGGCGCCCGAGGAGGTCGCCCGCTACCTCTTCCGCAAGGTGGTGGCCTGGGGCCGCTCGAGCAACGTCTTCCTCGTCAACGGCTCCCGGCTCTACCTGGACGTGGGGTCCCACCCGGAGTACGCCACCGCGGAGTGCACCGACCTGCTCGACCTGGTCGCCCACGACAAGGCCGGCGAGCTCATCGTCCAGGACCTCGCCGACGACGCCGAGGAGCGGCTGGCCGAGGAGGGGATGGACGCCACCGTCTACGTGCTGAAGAACAACGTGGACTCCCGCGGCAACTCCTACGGCTCGCACGAGAACTACCTGGTCCGGCGCACACCCCGCCTGGAGCGGATCACCGACCCGCTGGTGCCCTTCCTCGTCACCCGCCAGCTGGTCAGCGGCACCGGGAGGCTGCACGTGGTGGGGGAGCGGGCCACCTTCCTGGTCTCCCAGCGCGCCGACCACGTCTGGGAGGGCCTGTCCTCGGCGACGACCCGTTCGCGGCCGATCATCAACACCCGCGACGAGCCGCACGCCGACGCCGAGCGCTACCGCCGGCTGCACGTCATCGTCGGCGACTCCACGATGAGCCAGACGACCACCATGGTCCGGGTGGGGATGACCGACCTGGTGCTGCGCATGGTCGAGGCCGGCACCATCCTGCCGGACATGGAGCTGGCCAACCCGGTGCAGGCCATCCGGGAGGTCAGCCGCGACCGGACCGGTCGCCGCCCGCTCGAGCTGGCCCGGGGCGGGACGATCAGCGCCCTGGACATGCAGACCGTGTTCCTGGACCTCGTGCGTCGGTATGCCGAGGGAGCGGGCCTGGCGGACACCGGTCCCCACCGCGAGGTCCTCGAGCTGTGGGAGCGCACGCTGCGGGCGGTGGAGACCGACGACCTGTCCCTGGTGGACACCGAGATCGAGTGGGTGATGAAGAAGACCCTGCTCGAGGGCTACGCGGCGCGGCACGGGCTGGAGCTGCACGACGACCGGCTGCAGCACCTCGACCTGGTCTGGCACGACGTGCACCCCCGGCGGGGGGTCATGTCGGTGCTGGAGCGCCAGGGTCGCGCACGCACGGTCGTGCCGCCGGAGCGGGTCGCCCGGGCGATGCACGAGCCACCGCGGACCCGAGCCTGGCTGCGGGGTGAGTTCGTGCGGGCGGCCCAGGAGCACCGGCGCGACTTCACCGTCGACTGGGTGCACCTGAAGCTCAACGACACCGCGCAGCGCACCGTCGTGTGCAAGGACCCGTTCTCACCGGTCGACTCCAGGGTCGACGAGCTCATCGAGTCGATCCGCCGGGCCGGCCCGCCGGCGGGCGCACCCACCGTGCGCGGGGTCTAGGGAGTCCGCCGGGTCCGCGCGGGGCGCTCCCCAGCGTGCTCCCACCTCATACCCAGGTTGGGATGGTTAGGCTTGTCCGGTTGCACCGGCCCCGCGGCCCCGCCGCCGCAGGCCTCCCACGAACCCGAGAAGTGAAGGAACGCGCGTGCGCTCTCCCCGACTGCGGATGCTGGCCCTGGCCGCCGCCCCGCTGCTGCTCCTGTCCGCCTGCTCCGCGGACGGAGGATCCGACTCCGCCAGCCAGAGCGACGACGCGGCGGCCACCTCGGCCGCGCCGACGGGCGACGTCTCCGAGCTGGCGGTCGACACCTCCGGCGACGCGCCGCAGATCACCCGGGACGGGGAGCCGCTCGCCGAGGGCCCGCTGCCGTTCGGCGTGGCCGAGACCCAGGTCGAGGAGGTCGAGGCCGGGGACGGTGACGAGGTCGCCGAGGGCGACGAGGTGCGCGTGCGCTACCTGACGGTCAACGGCACCAGCGGCGAGGAGGTGCTGTCCACCTTCACCCAGGAGGACCCGGTCACCCTCGACCTGTCCAACGAGCTGCTCTTCCCGGCGTTCCTCGAGGAGCTGCCGGGCCGCCAGGCCGGGGACAGCCTCCTGATGGCCCTGCCCCCGGAGGCCGCGTTCGGCAACCAGGGCAGCAGCCAGCTGGGCATCGGGGCCGAGGACACCCTGGTGTTCTACATGGAGATCGTCGACAGCGCCGCGCCGCTGACCGAGGCCGCCGGCGAGGAGGTCGAGCCCGAGGAGGGCCTGCCCGAGGTCGAGGCCGACGGGCAGAGCGTGGCCACGATCACGATCCCGGAGGACGCCGAGGCCCCCGACGAGCTCGTCGTCCAGCCGCTCATCGAGGGGGAGGGCGCCGAGGTCAAGGCCGGGCAGTCGATCAAGGTGCACTACACCGGCGTCAAGTACTCCGACGGCGAGGGCTTCGACAACTCCTACGACCGCGGCGAGCCGGCGGAGTTCCCGATCGGCGTCGGTCAGGTCATCCAGGGCTGGGACGAAGGCCTGGTCGGCCAGACGGTCGGCTCGCGCGTGCTGCTCGTCATCCCCGCCGAGCAGGCCTACGGCGAGGCCCCCGCGGAGGACGACGAGAGCCAGACCGCCGCGCCGGCCCACGAGCTGGCCGGCGAGACGCTCGTCTTCGTCGTCGACATCCTCGGCGCCTACTGATCCGCGGTGTCGGGCCCGGCGCCGCCGGCCCTGACCCGTCCCTCCCACCACCACCCACGACGGAGAACCGCTTGTCCGACTCCCCCTTCGGCCAGGTCAAGAAGGCCACGCCCGAGATCGACTTCCCCGGCGACACGCCGCCCACCGACCTCGTCGTCGAGGACCTCCAGGTCGGCTCCGGCGCCGAGGCGACCGCGGGCGCCCAGATCTCGGCCCACTACGTCGGCGTGGCCTGGTCCACCGGCGAGGA
>DATISK010000147.1:0-1510 GCA_035581545.1 Ornithinimicrobium sp.
GGCGACCGCGCGGGTCCGGGCCAGCAGCTCCCTCCCCTCGCGGTCGGGATCGGCCAGGCCGCTCTGCCGGCAGACCTCCTCGGCCAGCTCAGCCATCTGCTTGCCGGACTTGAGGAACCCCTCGGCGTTGCCGCGATCGACGTGGCGGCGGTCCAGGGCCACCAGCCGGCGGGCGGCGTCGAGGACGTCGACGGTGGGCGCGTCGAGCCGGTCGGCGTAGCGAACCACGGGGGTGAGCACGGCCCCCAGGCCGGCCCGGCGGGCGAGGCCGGCCATCCGGGCGGCGTGCTGGGAGGTGCCGGGACCCCAGTCGCCGCCGGAGCCCGGGAGCCGGTGGGAGACCAGCTCGACGAGGAGGTTCTCCGGTGGGAGCAGCTCCCGCCAGGGGGCGAGGGCGGCCAGGGCGAGGTCGTCGCGGCGCCGGGTGGCCGCCGCCCCGACCTCGGAGCCGGGACCGAGCAGGACCAGGACGTCGCCACCGGCGAGGTGCTCGGCGACCAGGTCGAGGTCGGCCACCGGGCTCCCCCGCTCCCCCGCCAGGTGGGTCGACGAGACCAGCCGGCAGATCGCCGCCCACCCCGCCCGGCCGCTGGCCAGGAAGGTGGCGCGGGGCAGCCGCTGGTCGCGGAAGGCGCCACCCCGGACCGGGCTGCGGGTCGGGGTCGCGGTGGCCGGCACGGCCACCGTCGGCCGGTAGGCGAGGTCGACGCCCAGGACCGGCCGGATCCCGGCCGACAGGCAGGCCTTGGCGAACTTGACCGCGCCGTAGGTGCCGTCCCGGTCGGTCAGCGCGAGGGTGTCCATCTCCTGCTCGGCAGCGCGCTCGACCAGCGTGTGCGGGTGGGAGGCGCCGTACTGGAGGGAGTAGCCCGACGCCACGTGGAGATGGACGAACGGGTCAGGCGACACCGGTCCGGCCACCTGCACTGACCACCCGGGGGACCACGAACCGGCCGCTGAACGGCTGGTGCGGGATCAGCCCGAGCGCCTGCTCGACCACCCCGAGGAAGCGGTCGGCGTCCCGGACCAGGTCGTCGGCCTCCCGCTCGGTGACGGCCCGCTGGGAGCCGGCCTCGGCGGCGGCCCGCTTGCCGGCGCCGGCGGAGAAGAACCGGGCCCATTCCTCGAGCTCGGGAGCGACCTCGGTGAGCAGCACCCAGGCGTTCTTCTGGGGGCGACGGCGCGCCGGGGTCGGGTTGGCCCGCGCCGCGAGCAGCGCGGCGGCTGCCCGGAGCGCTGCCACGTGGGCGCAGGCGTAGCGGGTGGGGACGTCGGGGGCATTGATCGCCTCGCTCAACGAGGTCGCCGCACGAGAGAGGTAGGAGTGAGTGGTGGCGGGAAGGGCGTGGGGATTCATCGTCAGCACCTCAGTCCACGCAGCCGACGAGCTGCCAGCGGCCGTCGCTCCAGTCGAAGGCGAGGTCGAAGACGCCCCCACCCTCGCGGCCGGGACCGGCCTCCACCCGCCACAGCTCCCGCTCGACGAGCAGGTCGGTGGCCGGGAGGGTGC
>DATISK010000148.1:0-14913 GCA_035581545.1 Ornithinimicrobium sp.
AGGAGGCCGTCCACGGCGAACGTCCACGTGGCGCCGTACCATCCCTGCAGCCGCTCCAGGACCGGCGCGACGCGCACGACCTCGCCGTCCCGGTGGCGCACGGCCACGTCCCGGGCGAGGACGACCTTCTCGACCGCGCCGGTCCCGATCCGGCGGACCGCACGGGCCACGACCTCGGGCCAGTCCTGCGCCGCGACCGTGCCGGAGGACTCGACGAGGGGATCGAGCCGGCCCAGCCGGGGGTTCGTCCGGGCCAGCATCTGCGCCGGGTGGTCGGCCGGCCACGGCTCGTCGTCGACGACGACCTGGGTCACCCAGGCCAGCCCGTCCCGTCGGCCGATGAGCGTCCGGGGCACCGTGAGGACGCTGTCGTCGGACGACCCCGGGGAGAAGGCGAAGGAGCCGAAGGCCACCAGGCCGCTGCCCGGCAGGCGCACCTCGTCCTCGACCTGGGCGTCCCGGCGGACCAGGTCCCACCACGTCTCGGCGCCGGTGAACCGGTCCTGCCCGGTGGTGCGCACGACGGCGGCCCGGCCCCAGCCCACCATGCCGTCCCCCTCGCGCAGCCAGGTGACCACCTCGCGCGGGTCGACCTCGTCGGGGACGCGGGCGAGCAGGTCGCCGGTCACGTCGACGGCGACCGAGCGTGCGCGCAGGCGGGGGTGAGGCGGGGGCACGAGGGATCACTGTAGGTGGTGGGAGGATGGGCCCCATGAGCCCCTCCCGCGCCAGCCTGGAGAAGAACCCCCGCGAGGTCGCCGAGATGTTCGACGACGTGGCCCGCCGCTACGACCTGACGAACACGGTGCTCTCCGGCGGGATGGACCACCTGTGGAGGCGGGCCGTGGCCAGGGCCGTCGACGCGTCGCCGGGCGAGCGGGTGCTCGACATCGCGGCCGGGACCGGGACGTCCAGCGAGCCCTACGCCGACCGCGGCGTGGGGGTCGTCCCGGCGGACTTCTCGCTGGGCATGCTGCGCGAGGGCTACCGCCGGCGCCCGGACCTGCCGTTCACCGCCGCCGACGCGATGGCCCTGCCGTTCGCGGACGGCTCCTTCGACGTGGTGACGATGAGCTTCGGGCTGCGCAACGTCGCCGACGTCGACCTGGCCCTGCGCGAGTTCCTGCGGGTGGCCCGTCCGGGCGGACGGCTCGTGGTCTGCGAGTTCTCGACCCCGGTCGTGCCGGTCTTCTCCACGGTCTACAGCAACTACCTGATGAAGGCCCTGCCGCGGGTGGCCCGCCGGGTCAGCTCCAACCCCGACTCCTACGTCTACCTGGCCGAGTCGATCCAGGCCTGGCCCGCCCAGCGTGAGCTGGCGGAGAGGATCCGGGACGCCGGCTGGGGACGGGTCCGCTGGCGCAACCTCACCGGGGGAGTCGTGGCGGTGCACCACGCCGTCGCCGACGGGGACTGACACCGCACACCCGCGCAGACCTGCAGCACGACCGAGGGAGGCACGACATGGACGTCGAGCTCGCCGAGATCAGGGACTTCCTGGCCCAGCACGCGCCCTTCGACGCGCTCCCGGAGGAGGTCCTGGACGGGCTGCCGGCCCGGTGCACCCTGCGGTACGCCCGGCGGGGGAGCGCGATCCTGCGGGCCGGGGGCCGGGGCGACCGGCTGTGGGTGGTGCGCAGCGGGGCCGTGGACATCACCGACGAGGGGCGGCTGGTCGACCGGCTCGGGGCGGGTGGCTGCTTCGGGATGTCGGCGCTCGTGGAGCGGGGCCCGATCAGGTATGACGCGACCGCCCGGGAGGACAGCCTCCTCATCACCCTGCCGCAGGCGGACTTCGACGAGCTGGCCGCGGCGCACCCGGCCGTCGCGGTGCACTTCGCGGCCACCCACCACGGACGGATCCGGACCGCGCTCGGCCAGCTGCAGCAGCCCCGTGCCGGCTCGGCGGTCTTCCGGACCGCGGTGAGGGACCTGCTGCGTTCGGCCCCGGTGTCCACCGGCCCGCAGACCACCATCGCCGAGGCCGCCCGGCAGATGACCGAGGCGGGGGTCTCCTCGATCCTGGTCATGGAGCAGGGCCGGCTGCTCGGGATCCTCACCGACCGCGACCTGCGCCGCCGGGTCGTCGCGGCGGGGACGCCGACGGACCGGCCGGTCCGGGAGGTGATGACCCTGCACCCGGTGACGATCAGCAGCGAGGCCCTCGCCCTGGAGGTCATGCTGGAGATGACCGGGCGCAACATCCACCACCTGCCCGTGGTGGACGCCGAGGGCGAGGTCGTGGGTCTGGTCACGACGACCGACCTGGTCCGGCTGGAGCGGTCCAACCCGGTCTACCTCGTCACCGACCTGGCCAAGGCGCCGGACGTCGAGGCGGTCGTCGGGCTCGCGGCCCGGATCCCGCGGATCATCGAGCAGCTGGTCAGCGAGGACGCCACGGCCGAGGACGTCGGCCGGGTGGCCACCGCCCTCACCGACGCCGTCACCGTGCGCGTGCTCCAGCTGGCCGAGGCCGAGCTGGGTCCGGCTCCGGCCGCCTGGGCCTGGGTCGCCCTCGGGTCGGCCGCCCGGGAGGAGCTGACGCTGCGGGGCGACCAGGACCACGCCCTGGTGCTGGCCGACGAGGCCGACCCGGAGGACCCCTGGTGGGCGGCGGTGGCCGAGCGGGTGACGGCCGCCCTGGAGGCCTGCGGGCTGGAGCGCTGCGACGGCGACGTCATGGCCACCAACCCGCGGTGGCGCAAGCGCGTCCCGGAGTGGCGCGCGCAGTTCGCCCGGTGGGCGCACGAGCCGCAGCCCGACGCGGTCCTCTGGGCGGCGATCTTCTACGACATGCGCGCCGTGCACGGCGACGCCGACCTCGTCGCGCGTCTCCGGGAGGAGGTCGTGGCGATGGGGGCCCGGTCGGACCTGCTGCTGGCCCACCTGGCCGGGCAGGCGGCCCGGATGCGTCCGCCGATCGGCTTCTTCCGCGGGTTCGTCCTCGAGGACGCCGGTGAGCACCGGGACACCCTGGACATCAAGCGCGGCATCTCCGCCATCGTCCAGCTCGCGCGGGTGCACGCGCTCCGGGCCGGCGCCACGGCGCTGCCGACCGGTGCCCGGCTGGCGGCGGCCCGCGCCCGCGGGGTGCTGGCCGCCGAGTCCGCCGTCGACCTGGCCGACGCGCACGAGCTGATGTCCTACCTGCGTCTGCAGCACCAGGTCGCCCAGGTGCGGGACGGACGGCGGCCGGACAACCACCTCGACCCCGAGCTGCTCAGCAGCCTCGACCGGCGCCACCTGCGCGACGCCTTCCAGATCGTCCGGCAGGCCCAGCACGGGCTGAGCACCCGGTTGCCCCAGGTGACCTGACGTGGGGTGGTGGGAGGAGTGGCGCGGCCGGCTGGGCCTCGGCGGCACGGGCCAGGGCGGTGGTCGGCGTCGGGGAGCCCTCCGCGAGGACCTCGACCCCGCGCTCGCCGAGGCCTGGGAGCGGCTGTCCGCGGCTGCGCCATACCTCCCGGAGACGCCGCTGGACGACGTCGAGCTGCTGGCCCTGGACCTGGAGACGACCGGGCTGCAACCCTCGAAGCACGAGCTGCTCTCCTTCGGCCTGGTCCCCGTGCGCGGGGGGGAGGTGCGGCTGGCCGGGGCGCGTCACCTGCCGGTCCGGCCCCGGGGCGACGTGGGGGACTCGGCCACCGTCCACGGTCTGACCGACGACCGGCTGGCGACCGAGCCGACCGTGGCCGAGGTGCTGCCCGCGGTCCTGCGGGCCCTCGTCACCGTGGACGGTCGCCGGCGGGTCCTGCTGGCGCACTTCGCGCAGGTGGAGACCTCGTTCCTGGAGGACGCCGGGGTGGAGGTCCTGGGCACCTGGCTGGACCTGCAGGTGGTCGACACCCTGGAGGTGGAACGGCGGCTGCTGGGGGCACAGCACAGCGAGATGCGACCCGGAGCCGTCCGCCTGCACACCTGCCGGACCCGGCACCACCTGCCGCGCTACCAGGCGCACTCCGCCGTCGTGGACGCGGTCGCCTGCGCGGAGCTCTTCCTGGCCCAGTCGGCCACGCTCGCCGGACGGCGGCGGCGACCGCTGCTGCTCGCGGACATGCTCGCGCCCTGACGGCGACGGCGTCGGTGCGGCGGCCGGGGGACGGACAAGGGTGCGCACCGGATGCACCGGCGTCGCCGGCGCATCTAGTGCGCAGCCTTGTCCTTCTCCCCAGGGGTGCCCCCGGGTGCCCCGGATGCCCCCGGGTGCCCCACCGGATGCCCCCGGGCCGGCCGTCGATCCTGTTCCGGCACGTCGGTGTCGCCTAATTGCGCGCAGGGTCCCCTCGCCCGGGGGTGATCGGGGTGCCACCTAGACTGACCGAGTTCGTGAAAGTTGGCACAAGCGAGGCGCAGACAACCGTGAGTGGACAGGTCGAGACGGCTGACGTGATCGTCGTCGGAGCGGGCCCCGGAGGGGCCTCGACCGCGGCATACCTGGCGGCGCACGGGCTGGACGTGCTGCTCCTGGAGAAGGCGTCCTTCCCCCGGGACAAGATCTGCGGGGACGGACTGACCCCGCGTGCCGTGCGCGAGCTGATCAGCCTGGGCGTGCCGATCCGCGAGGAGGACGGCTGGCACCGGACCAAGGGGCTGCGCATCCTCGGCGGTGGCGTGCGGATGGAGCTGGACTGGCCCGGCAACGCGACCTTCCCGCCCTTCGGCCTCGTCCGCACCCGGATGGACCTGGACGAGATCCTCGCCCGGCACGCGGAGTCCCGCGGCGCCCGGCTGCACGAGCGGATGAACGTCTCCGAGCCCGTGCTCGACCACCGCGGGCACATCTGCGGGGTGCGGGCCAGGGTGATGGGCGAGAACGGCCGGCCGACGGGCGAGACCCGGGAGTTCCGCGCCCCGGTGGTCGTGGCCGCCGACGGCAACTCCAGCCGGCTGTCGCTGGCGATGGAGCGGCCCAAGCGCGACGACCGGCCGATGGGGGTGGCCGTGCGCACCTACTACACGACCCCGCGGCACGACGACGACTACATCGAGTCCTGGCTCGAGCTGTGGGCCAAGGGCGAGAACGGCGAGCAGGACGTGCTCATGCCGGGCTACGGCTGGATCTTCCCGGTCGGCGACGGCACCGCCAACGTCGGCCTGGGCATCCTCGACACCGCGAAGGACTTCGGCACCTTCGACTACAAGGACGTCATGCGGCGCTGGGTCGCCGGCATGCCGGGGGAGTGGGAGTTCGGCGAGGAGACCCAGCTCGGCCCCATCCGCGGGGCCGCGCTGCCGATGTGCTTCAACCGCCAGCCGCTCTACGACCGCGGCCTGATCCTCGTCGGGGACGCCGGCGGGATGGTCAACCCGTTCAACGGCGAGGGCATCGCCGAGGCGATGGAGGCCGGCCGCCACACCGCCGAGGTCGTCGCCTCCGCGCTCGCGCGCGCCACGCCCGGGGAGCGGGAGGCGGTGCTGCAGTCCTACCCCGGGGTGATGAAGGACTCCCTCGGCGGCTACTACATGCTCGGCAAGCAGTTCGCCACGCTGATCGGCAACCCCGAGATCATGCGGCTGGCGGTGCGCTACGGACTTCCGCGCCGGGCGCTCATGCGGCTGCTGCTCAAGATCATGGCCAACCTGCCGCAGGAGCGCGGCGGTGGCCTCGACGACCGGATCATCAACGCGCTGAGCCGGGCCACCCCTGCCGCATGAAAGCCCCGACCATGACTAGGCTAGGCGCGTGCCCGCCCCGTCCCTGGGCAGGCCCGACGCCGTGCTCGTCCCGAAAGGAGTCCTGGCTCTGATGGACTACCACCCCTATCTGCCGGTTCTCTTCTTCCTCTTCTTCGGTCTGCTCTTCGCCTTCGGCTCGGTCTTCGGCGGCGGGCTGCTGGGACGGTCGACGTACAACCGGGCCAAGGCCGAGGCGTACGAGTGCGGCATCCAGCCCACCCCCCAGGCCCACGAGGGCGGGCGGGTGCCGATCAAGTTCTACCTGACGGCGATGCTGTTCATCGTCTTCGACGTGGAGGTGCTCTTCCTCTACCCCTTCGCCGTCGCGTTCGACCAGGTGGGGCTCTTCTCCGTGCTGGCGATGCTGCTCTTCCTGGTGGTCGTCTCCGTCCCGTTCGTCTACGAGTGGAGCCGGGGCGGTCTGGAGTGGGACTGAGCGCGACGAGGGTCTGGGACGGCAGCGGGTATGACGAGGTGCCGGTGACCGGGGCGGGCGCCCCGGCCGGCGGAAGGATGAGTGAGACAGATGGGACTTGAGGACAAGATCCCCGGCGGCATCCTGCTGACGACCGTCGAGGGCCTGGCCGGGCAGCTGCGGCAGCAGTCGGTCTGGCCGGCGACCTTCGGGCTGGCCTGCTGCGCCATCGAGATGATGGCCGTGGGCACCCCGGACTACGACATCGCCCGTTTCGGGATGGAGCGCTTCGCCGCCACCCCCCGCCAGGCCGACCTGATGATCGTCGCCGGGCGGGTGTCGCAGAAGATGGCCCCCGTCGTGCGCCAGGTCTACGACCAGATGCCCAACCCCAAGTGGGTCATCTCCATGGGCGTGTGCGCCAGCTCGGGCGGCATGTTCAACAACTACGCGATCGTCCAGGGGGTGGACCACATCGTCCCGGTGGACGTCTATCTTCCCGGCTGCCCGCCGCGGCCCGAGATGCTGCTGAACGCGGTCATGGAGCTGCAGCGCCAGATCCGCGAGTTCAAGTTCGGCGTGCACCGCGAGCAGGCGGCGAGGGCGGCCGAGGCCGCCGCGCTGGCCGCGGTGCCCAAGCACGAGATGAAGGGGCTGCTGGCGTGAGCGAGGAGAAGACGCCGCCCGCGGACGGGACGACCCGCGACGAGGTCCACCAGCCGCGTCAGGACGAGGACCAGCTGGCCGACACCACGCACGCCCAGGCCGGGGCCGGTGCCACCGTCCCGGCGCGGGCCGGGACGCCCGGGGAGCCCGTCCAGGTGGCCCACCGCCAGGGCATGTTCGGCGGATCCCTGAGCACCGACACCAGCGGCTACGGCGGGCTGCAGGTGCCCGTCCTCTACCCCGGTGCGGCCGAGCCGCCCTACGGCTCCTACTTCGACGAGGTCGTCGACGCGCTGCGCGACGCCGCGCCCGAGGCCTTCGAGGCAGGGGTGGAGCGGGTCGTCGTGGACCGCGGCGAGCTGACCCTCGTGGTGCGTCGGCAGCACCTGCGCGAGCTGGTGCAGCCCCTGCGGGACGACGCGCGCCTGCGGTTCGAGATGTGCGGCGGCGTGTCAGGGGTGCACTGGCCCGGGCACGAGGGCGCCGAGCTGCACGCGGTCTACCACTTCCTGTCGATCACCAACGGCGGACGCCGGGTGCGCTTCGAGGTCACCTGCCCCGACCCCGATCCGCACATCCCCTCGATCGTGGACATCTACCCCGGCACCGACTGGCACGAGCGGGAGACCTTCGACATGTTCGGGATCGTCTTCGACGGCCACCCCGGTCTGACCCGCATCCTCATGCCGGACGACTGGGCCGGGCACCCGCAGCGCAAGGACTACCCGCTCGGTGGCGTCCCGGTGGAGTACAAGGGCGCCACGATTCCCGCCCCGGACCAGCGGAGGAGCTACAAGTGACCATCGACCCCACCGCCCGTGGTGCCAGGACCACCGACCCCGAGCACGACGGACCCGAGGCCAGCTACTCCGACACCGAGCCCGACGAGGGGGGCGAGCGACGGGCGCAGGCGTCGACGGACTACTACTCCACCGCCGGTCCCACCGTCGGGACCGTCGACGGCGACGCCGTGTTCGACGCGGCCGGCGGCGACTGGGACGAGATCGCCCAGGACGTCTCGACCCTCGGCGCCGAGCGCATCGTGGTCAACATGGGTCCGCAGCACCCCTCGACCCACGGCGTGCTCCGCCTCGTGCTCGAGCTGGACGGCGAGATGGTCCGCGAGGCCCGGGCCGGCATCGGCTTCCTGCACACCGGCATCGAGAAGAACATGGAGTACCGCACCTGGGTGCAGGGCACCACGTTCGTCACCCGGATGGACTACCTGACGCCGATCTTCAACGAGACCGCCTACAGCCTGGCGGTGGAGAAGCTGCTCGGCATCGTCGACCAGGTCCCTCGCCGCGCCAGCGACATCCGGGTGCTCACGATGGAGCTGAACCGGATCTCCTCCCACCTGATCGCCCTGGCCACCGGCGGCATGGAGCTGGGGGCCACGACGATCATGACGACCGGTTTCCGGGAGCGCGAGCGGATCCTGCGCTTCCTCGAGGCCATCTCCGGGCTGCGGATGAACCACGCCTACGTCCGCCCAGGAGGCGTGGCCACCGACGTGCTGCCCGAGCACCTCGACGCGCTGGAGGAGGAGCTGCCCGAGCTGCGCCGGGGGATCCGTCAGCTGGAGACCCTGCTGCTGGAGAACCCGGTCTTCAAGGGCCGCACCGTGGACGTGGGCTACCTGTCCCTGTCCGGCTGCATGGCCCTGGGCGTCACCGGCCCGATCCTGCGCTCGACCGGCCTGCCGCACGACCTGCGCAAGCTGGACCCCTACTGCGGCTACGAGACGTACGAGTTCGACGTGCCCACCCGGCGGGACGCGGACGCCTACGCCCGGGTCGTCATCCGCTTCGAGGAGATCTGGCAGTCCCTGCGGATCGCCGACCAGGCGATCGAGCGGCTGCGGGCCAGCCAGGGCGAGCCGGTCATGGTGGCGGACAAGAAGATCGCCTGGCCCGCCCAGCTCTCCGTCGGCGCAGACGGGCAGGGCAACAGCCTGGACCACATCCGGGAGATCATGGGCGAGTCGATGGAGTCGCTCATCCACCACTTCAAGCTGGTCACCGAGGGCTTCCGGGTCCCGCCGGGACAGGCGTACGCCGCCATCGAGTCGCCCAAGGGCGAGCTCGGCGTGCACCTCGTCTCCGACGGCGGCACCCGTCCCTACCGGGCACACGTCCGGGACCCCAGCTTCCACAACCTGCAGGCGGCGTCGGCGCTGGCGGAGGGCGGCCTCATCGCCGACGTCATCGTCGCCGTGGCCTCGATCGACCCCGTGATGGGAGGCGTGGACCGATGAGCACCCACACCGACGGAGGCCAGCACCCCGGGCCCGGCACCGGCAGCGCCCACGACGGCGCGGGGCACGGCGCCCACCCGGGGTCGGGGCTGCACCACCACACCCCGCTGCACGCCTCCGAGGAGCCGTACGCGTCGGACGTGCTCGAGCAGCTGCGGACGGACGCCGCCGAGATCGTGCTGCGCTACCCGCAGAAGCGCTCGGCGCTGCTGCCGATGCTGCACCTCGTGCAGTCGGTCGACGGGTACGTCACCGGCCGGGGGGTGCAGTTCTGCGCCGAGCAGCTGGAGCTGACCACGGCCGAGGTCAGCGGGGTCGCGACCTTCTACACGCAGTACAAGCGCCACCCCAACGGCGACTACACGGTCGGCGTGTGCACCAACACCCTGTGCGCCGTCATGGGCGGCGACCAGATCTTCGACGAGGTCAGCGAGCACCTGGGCGTCGGGCACGACGAGACGACCGAGGACGGGCGGATCACCCTCGAGCGGGTGGAGTGCAACGCCGCCTGCGACTACGCGCCCGTGGTGATGGTCAACTGGGAGTTCTTCGACCAGCAGACGCCCGGTTCCACCAAGGACCTGGTCGACCGGCTGCGCGCCGGGGACGAGGTCACCCCCACCCGGGGCCCCTCGCGGGTGTGCACCTTCAAGCAGGTCTCCCGCGTCCTCGCCGGCTTCCCGGACGGGCTCGCGGACGAGGGACCCGGTGCCGGAGGTCCCTCGCTGGAGGGCCTGCGCGTGGCCAACGAGCACGGCTGGACCGCCCCGGTGGGCGAGAAGGACGAGCAGGCCGGCACCGACACCGACGCCTCCGCGGGGGGTCAGCAGGGTGGCCTGGCCGCGGGCCGGCACACCTCCGTGAACGCGCCCACCAACGAGCCCGACGAGAAGCCGGGCGACGCCGAGGTCGGCGACGGCACGCCGGCCGGGGAGAAGGAGGACGGCCAGTGAGCACGCAGCTGACCCCGATCCTGACCAGGTTCTGGGACGACCCGCAGTCCTGGACGATGGACACCTACGAGGCCAACGAGGGCTACCAGGCCCTGCGCCTGGCCCTCGACACCCCCGCCGAGGACCTCGTCCAGGCGGCCAAGGACTCCGGTCTGCGCGGCCGGGGCGGCGCCGGCTTCCCCACCGGGATGAAGTGGGGCTTCCTGCCCCCGCCGGACGGGGGACCCCGCTACCTCGTGGTCAACGCCGACGAGTCCGAGCCGGGCACCTGCAAGGACATCCCGCTGATGATGGCCGCCCCCCAGTTCCTCATCGAGGGCATGGTCATCACCAGCTACGCCATCGGGTGCCACCACGCCTTCATCTACCTGCGGGGCGAGACCGTGCACGTCTACCGGCGGCTCATGCGCGCCGTCGAGGAGGCCTACGCCAAGGGCTACCTGGGCAAGGACATCCTCGGCTCGGGGTTCGACCTGGAGATCACCGTGCACGCCGGCGCCGGCGCCTACATCTGCGGCGAGGAGACGGCCCTGCTGGACTCCCTGGAGGGTCGTCGCGGGCAGCCCCGCCTCAAGCCGCCGTTCCCCGCCGTCGCCGGCCTCTACGCCCGGCCCACCGTGGTCAACAACGTCGAGAGCATCGCCTCGATCCCCCCGATCGTGCTCCACGGCGCCGACTGGTTCTCCGACATGGGCACCGAGAAGTCCAAGGGCTTCGGCATCTTCAGCCTCTCCGGCCACGTCACCCGCCCCGGCCAGTACGAGGCGCCGCTGGGCATCACGCTGCGCGAGCTGCTGGACATGGCCGGCGGGGTCCGCGAGGGGCACCGGCTGAAGTTCTGGACGCCCGGCGGGTCGTCCACGCCGATCTTCACCGACGCCCACCTCGACGTCCCGCTGGACTTCGAGTCGGTCGCCGCGGAGGGATCGATGCTCGGGACGCGCGCGCTGCAGATCTTCGACGAGACCACCTCGGTGGTGCGCGCCGTCTCCCGCTGGACCGACTTCTACGCCCACGAGTCCTGCGGCAAGTGCACCCCGTGCCGCGAGGGCACCTTCTGGCTCAAGCAGATCATGATGCGGCTCGAGGCCGGCCAGGGTCTGCCCGGCGACATCGAGAAGCTCGACGACATCTGCGACAACATCCTCGGTCGGGCGTTCTGCGCCCTCGGTGACGGCGCCACGAGCCCGATCACCTCGGCCATCCAGTACTTCCGGGAGGAGTTCGAGGCCGGCATGCACACCCCCTGGCACGAGCTGTTCCCGCCCGAGCGCTCGACGCTGTTCGCGAAGGAGACGCAGCCCGCATGAGTGTCAACACCTCGCCTGCCGCCGGCGGCAACGCCGTCACCGATGGCGGCAACGCCGCGACCCCCGCCGAGCCCGACGTCAAGAAGGTCACGCTGACCATCGACGACGTGCCGGTCAGCGTGCCCGAGGGCACCCTGGTCATCCGGGCCGCGGAGGAGGTGGGCATCCAGATCCCGCGCTTCTGCGACCACCCCCTCCTGGACCCGGTCGGCGCCTGCCGCCAGTGCCTCGTCGACGTGGCGACCCCCGACCGCGAGGGCAACGTCAAGCCGATGCCCAAGCCGCAGGCCTCGTGCACGATGACGGTCTCCGAGGGGATGATCGTCAACACCCACCACACCAGCCCCGTGGCCGACAAGGCCCAGCACGGTGTGATGGAGATGCTGCTGATCAACCACCCGCTGGACTGCCCGGTCTGCGACAAGGGCGGGGAGTGCCCCCTGCAGAACCAGGCCATGTCCAACGGCCGGCCCACCTCGCGCTTCGACGACATCAAGCGCACCTTCCCCAAGCCGATCAACATCTCCTCCCAGGTCCTGCTGGACCGGGAGCGCTGCATCCTGTGCGCCCGCTGCACCCGCTTCTCCGACCAGATCGCCGGCGACCCGTTCATCGCGCTCATCGAGCGCGGGGCCCTGCAGCAGGTGGGGATCTACGAGGAGAAGCCGTTCGAGAGCTACTTCTCCGGCAACACCGTGCAGATCTGCCCGGTCGGCGCGTTGACGGGCGCGGCCTACCGCTTCCGGTCCCGTCCCTTCGACCTCGTCTCCACCCCCAGCGTCTGCGAGCACTGCGCCTCCGGCTGCGCGATCCGCACCGACCACCGCCGTGGCACCGTCCTGCGCCGGATGGCGCTGAACGACCCGCAGGTCAACGAGGAGTGGAACTGCGACAAGGGCCGCTGGGCGTTCACCTACCCGACCCTGCCCGACCGGCTGCGCGACCCCGTGGTCCGCGGTCAGGACGGGGAGTATGCCGTCGTGCCGTGGCGCAGCGCCTACGCGGCGGCCGCGCGCGGGCTCACCTCCGCCCGCGGCGCCGGCGGCGTGTGGCTGCTCGTCGGCGGCCGGGCCAGCGTCGAGGACGCCTACGCCTGGAGCAAGTTCGCCCGGGTGGCCGTCGGCACCAACGACGTCGACCACCGGGCCCGGCCGCACAGCGCCGAGGAGGCCGACTTCCTGGCCTCCAGCGTGGTCGGTCGTCGGGACGTCAGCTACGAGACCCTGGAGGACGCCTCCTCGGTGCTCCTCGTCGGCCTGGAGCCGGAGGAGGAGAGCCCGATCGTCTTCCTGCGGCTGCGCAAAGCCGTCCGGCGGAACAAGACCCAGGTCTACTCCGTGGCCCCGTTCGCCACCCGCGGCCTGACCAAGGTGGACGGCACCCTGCTGGCCTCCGCCCCCGGCACCGAGGCCGAGGTCCTCGGGGCCCTGGCCGGCCGCCGCCGTCAGGACGGCGAGCCCGTCGACGGCACCGCCGTCCCGCTGGAGACCGGCGGCGGTCCGGTGAACGAGTACCACGCCGCCTCCGACTCCCTCGGTGCCGGGTCGGTGATCCTCGTCGGGGAGCGGATGGCCACCGTGCCCGGTGCGCTCTCCGCCGCCGCCGCGCTGGCCGAGCTCACCGGCGCCGCCCTGGCCTGGGTGCCGCGCCGTGCCGGTGAGCGCGGAGCCGTCGAGGTCGGCGCGATGCCCAACCTGCTCCCCGGCGGCCGTGCCGTCTCCGACGACGCCGCCCGCCAGGACGTGGCCGGCGCCTGGGCCGTCGGTGAGGCACTGCCCTCCGGTCCCGGCCGCGGCACCGCCGAGATCCTCGCCGCAGCCGCCCGCGGCGAGCTGTCGGCGCTCGTCGTGGGTGGCGTGGAGGTCGAGGACCTCCCCGACCCCGAGCTGGCCCGCCAGGCGCTGGCGAACACCTTCGTCGTCTCGCTCGAGGTGCGGGAGAGCACGGTGCACGAGTACGCCGACGTCATCCTGCCGGTCGCGCCGCAGCAGGAGAAGGCCGGTGCCTACGCGACCTGGGAGGGACGGCTCCGGCCGTTCGAGCAGGCCCTCGACTCGACCGCCTCGTCCGACCACGTGATCCTCGACCGGCTCGCCGACGCCATGGGCGTGCGCCTGGGCACCGCGACCGTCTCGGCGGTCCGTCAGGAGCTCGCCTCCCTCGGCACGGCGTCCGGCTCGGCCCCGGCCCCCCAGGTGTCCCCGTCCGGTCCGGCCGCACCGGGACAGGGGGAGGCCGTGCTCGCCACCTGGCACCACCTGCTGGACGCCGGCGCCCTCCAGGACGGCGAGCCCTTCCTGGCCGGCACCGCGCCGCGCCCGGTCGCCCGCGTCTCGATGGCCACGGCCGCCGCGGCCGGGGTCTCCGACGGCGAGCTGCTGGCGGTGTCCACCGGCCGGGGCGAGATCGTCCTGCCCGTCGTCGTGACCGCCATGCACGACGGCGTCGTCTGGCTCCCCACCAACTCCGCCGGCTCGGCCGTGCGCGCGACCCTCGGGGTCGACGCCGGTGCGGTCGTGCGGCTCACGGCCGCGCCCGCGGCCACCCCGCAGACCCCGCGAGGTGAGGCATGAGCATGCTCACGGCATACCCCGACCTGCTGGCGCTGGCCCAGGTCCCGGCGGCCCTGCCGCTGGTGACCGAGGACCGGCCCTCGGCCGACTTCAGCGACACCCCGATGTGGCTGTCGTTCGTCAAGGCCGCGCTGGTCTTCGTCTACCTCCTGCTCCAGGTGGTCGTCGTCATCTGGTTCGAGCGCCGTGTCGTCGGACGGATGCAGCAGCGGCCGGGCCCCAACCGGCTCGGCCCCCTCGGCATCCTGCAGACCGCCGCGGACGGGATCAAGCTCTTCCTCAAGGAGGACGTGACCCCCAAGAACGCGGACCGGCTGATGTTCTTCGCCGCGCCGCTGCTCGTCGCCAGCCTGGCCTTCGTCTCCTTCGCCATCATCCCGATCGGCGGCGACGTGCGGATGTTCGGGCACACCACCCCGCTGCAGCTGACCGACACCCCCGTGGCGGTGCTGCTGGTGCTGGCCGTGGCCGGCGTGGGCGCCTACGGCTTCGTCCTGGCCGGCTGGTCCTCGGGCTCGACCTACCCGCTCCTGGGCGGGCTGCGGTCCACCGCCCAGGTCGTCTCCTACGAGATCGCCATGGGCCTGGCGCTGGTGGCCGTCTTCCTCTACGCCGGCTCGATGTCCACCAGCCAGATCGTCGAGGCGCAGGCCCAGACCACCGTGCTCGGGCTGCCGATGTGGTATGCCGTGCCGCTCTTCTTCAGCTTCGTCGTCTACGTCATCACGATGGTGGGGGAGACCAACCGGCTGCCCTTCGACCTGGCCGAGGGCGAGGGCGAGCTGGGCGGTGGCTTCCACACCGAGTACTCCTCGATGAAGTTCGGCATGTTCTTCCTCGGCGAGTACATCAACATGTTCACCGTCTCCGGCCTGGCCACCACCCTCGTCCTCGGGGGCTGGCACGCACCCTGGCCGATCAACCTCATCGGCGACGGGATGCTCGACCAGGGCTGGTGGGGCGTGCTGTGGTTCACCGCCAAGATGTGGCTGTTCATCTGGTTCTACGTCTGGCTGCGCGGCACCCTCCCGCGCGTGCGCTACGACCAGTTCATGAAGCTGGG
>DATISK010000149.1:0-4809 GCA_035581545.1 Ornithinimicrobium sp.
GAGCACCTCGGTGAACGGCAGCAGCGGCAGCGCCCCGCCGCCGAGGTCGAGGCAGTGACCGACGAGCACCCGCCACCCCTCGGCGGTCGCGTGCTGCGCGAGCTCGGTGAGCAGGCGGGTCTTGCCGACCCCGGCGTCCCCACCGAGGACGACCGGCGTCGGTCGCAGGTCCGCGCCGAGGCCGGTCCTGGCCCTGAGCTCGGCCAGCTCGCCGTCCCGACCCAGCAGCGGGGTCACCCGGTGTTCCTCGACCACGTGCTCCATTCTGAGGGTCCGGGCGGGGCGGGGTGGTGCAGGCGCGCCCCGCCCGGTCACCCGGCCACGGCCGGGCAGGGTCCGTCCGCCCGGCAGACGGCCGGGGCGACCGGACGCGGGCCGGAACGGCGCCCGCTCCGCAGGGGGGCTCCCCACGCGCGGCTCAGCTGCTCGCGGCGGGAGCGCGTCTCGACGGCCACGAAGGCCGGCAGGGTGGTGATCATCGTCGTGTCCTCTCGGGTGCGGACCCCGGGTGGGTCCGACACGACGAGACTTCCCGACTGAGGTAGGGGGCGGCATCGGACGATCGCCCTATCTTCTCCCCGCCGCCGCGCGGACTACCTCAGAGCCGCCGCGCGCAGCCGCAGCGCCTCGCGGGCCTCCTTGATCTCCGCCCAGGGGATCGTCCCGGTGTCCCGTTCCAGCGTCTCCTCCGGGCCCTTGCCGGCCAGGAGCACGGTGTCCTGCGGGGCCGCCTGGCGCACCGCATACCTGATCGCCTCGCGCCGGTCGCCGATGGAGACGAAGTTGTCACGGCCCGCCTCACGCGCCCCACGCTCCATCTCCGCGAGGATGTCCCGCAGCGGGGTGTCGCGGTGGTCCTCCTCGGTGAGGACGACGTGGTCCGCGCGCAGGGTGGCGACCGCACCGAGCGGGGCACGCTTGGAGGGGTCGCGCGGGCCGCCCGCGGAGCCGATGACGACCCACAGCTCCCCCTCGGTCGTGACGCGCAGGGTCTCCAGGGCCTTGTCGAGGCTGGGCGGGGTGTGGGCGAAGTCGACGATCACGCGGGGCTGGTCGTCCTCGCGCTCGAGCATCTCCATCCGGCCGGCCACCCCGCCGAACGTGGCCAGCGCCTCGACCACGTCCCGCTGCGGCACGCCGGTGGCGACCACCCCGGCCATCGCGGCGAGCGCGTTCGCGACGTTGAACCGCCCGATCATCGGCAGCCGGGCAGGCATCTGCCCGTCGGGTCCGTGGACGGTGAAGGTGATCTCCGCCGCCCCCTCCCGCACGTCCGTCGCGCGCCAGTCGGCGTCGCCACCCTCCGCGGAGTAGGTCGTGCAGGTGCGCCCGCCCGCGGTGGCCAGGGGCACCAGCTGCTCGACCCACGGCCGGTCGTCGACGTTGAGGACGCTGTGCCCGGCGCGGCGGACGAGCCTGGCCTTGTCGGCGAAGTACTGCTCCATCGAGCCGTGGAAGTCGAGGTGCTCCCCGGTGAGGTTGGTCCAGACGGCCACGTCGTAGGAGACTCCCCGCACCCGGTCCAGCGCCAGGGCGTGGCTGGAGGACTCGACGACGGCGGCCGTGGCCCCGTGCCGGACCATGTCGCGCAGGATGTGCTGGACCTGCGGTGCCTCGGGGGTGGTGAAGTGCGAGGGCGGCTGGCGCAGGAGGCCGTCGGGCAGCTCGTAGCCGATCGTGGAGAGGAGACCGGTCCGGGCGCCGGTCGCGCGGAGCAGGTGCAGTGCCAGGCAGGAGGTGGTGGTCTTGCCGTCGGTGCCGGTGACCCCGATGACCGTCAGGTCGTCGCTGGGACGCCCCATGACCTCGGTCGCGGCGTCGGCCAGTGCGGCCCGGGCGTCGGGGACGGTCAGGTAGGGCACGTTGCAGCGCGACCCTGTCGGCAGGCCCTCCCCCGCGACGGCGACCGCGCCGCGTTCGATCGCCTCGTCCATGAAGCCGTGGCCGTCGAAGCGGGCGCCGCGGATCGCCACGAAGAGGTCGCCGGGGCGGATCCAGGCGGCCTGGTGGCTGACGCCGGTCACCTCCACGCCCCGGGGGTGGTCGGCGGTGTCGGCCAGCTGGGCGTCGAGCGCCACGACGAGGTCGGCGAGCTTCATGGCGACAGACTAGTCAGCGCACCGGACGGATCCGTCGCAGCGGTGGGGAGCACGGGGGCAGGGTGCAGGGCGGGCGGATCTTGCACCACATATACCCCCTGGGGTATTCTGGTGGCAGATCGCTTCCGATCACCCCCGTCGAAAGGACCCCCTTCCATGTGCCGTGCCGTGACCTGCAAGTCCTGTGGCAAGACGACCTGGGCCGGCTGCGGCCAGCACGTCGACCAGGTGATGAGGGGCGTGCCGAACTCCCAGCGCTGCTCCGGCCACGAGCAGGAGGCCGGCTCCGGCGGCTTCCTCGGCAAGCTCTTCGGTCGCTGACCGACCCCGACCAGAACCCCGCGGTGGGACCCCTTGTCCCCACCGCGGGGTTCTGCTGTGCCCGGGGGGCGCGGCTCAGCGCCGCACGAGCCAGACCGGCTGGTAGGTGGACAGGTAGACCGACCCGTCGTCGGTGAGGTTGGGCGGGAAGCCGTTCAGCGCGTCCACCGCCCCGTCCAGGTTGATGGCCTGCTCGCGCACCCACCAGGCGGGCACGGTCCGGGGCTGCTCGGTGACGTTGTAGAGCTGCAGCATCGGGCCCACCGGGTGGCGCCGCAGGACGACGAAGACCCCCGGGTCCGGCGCGGCGACGGTCTCGGCCGGCCACGAGGCGTGCAGGTGCGGCAACGAGGCCCGCACGCGGGCCAGGTGCTGCATCCCCGCCCAGACCCGGCCGACCGCCGAGCCGGGCTCCTCCCGGGCCTCCTGCACGCAGCTCCAGTCGAGCCGGGGCCGGTGCGCCCAGCGGTTGTCGCCGTCGTGCTCGGGCACCTCGGCCCAGGCCTCGTCGTTGAGCTGGGCGATCTCGTCGCCGGACCAGATCACCGGCACGCCGCCCCAGCCGTAGACGACGGCATACCCCAGCAGGTAGCGGGCGACCGCCACGTCCACGGCCTGGGCCGCCTCCTCGAAGCCCTCCTCGTCGACGGCGGCGTCGAGCTGCCGCAGGGCGGTGCCCAGACCGACCAGGCTCGCCGCGCTGCCGGAGATGCGGCGGTCGCCGGTCGCCGGGTTGTGCTGGAAGACCAGGCCCTCGGCGGTCGACCCCTCGAACTCGCCGGAGTAGTAGTCCGAGAGGAACGTGCGGTGCGCCCAGCCGTCCACCATGACCGAGCGGGCGTCGTCGTCGTCGATCGCCCAGCCGATGTCGTCGTGGCAGCGCAGGTAGGTGATCCAGGCCGACGTCGACGGGACCTGCGGGAACCGGCTGAGGGCGCGCTCCGCGAGCCGGGAGTCGCGGCTGGCCAGCATCGACCAGATCTGCACCATGAGGCTGTTGTGGTAGGCGAGGTCGGAGACCTTGCCGTGGTGCCGGCCCTGACCCAGGTAGTGCACCAACTCGTTGGGGCCGACGATCGCCTCGGCGAGGAAGACCAGCGACGGTGCCGCGATCCGGCTCACGGCCCGCAGCGCCTGGGTGAGCTGGTGCACCTCCGGCTCGTTCTGGCAGACGGTGCCCATCCGCTTCCAGATGAAGGCGATCGCGTCCAGCCGCAGCACCTCCACCCCCTGGTTGGCCAGGTAGAGGATGACGTCGGCGACCTCGCAGAAGACGTCCGGGTTCTCCCACGCCAGGTCCCACTGGTAGCTGTTGAAGGTCGTCCACACCCAGCCGTCCAGCTCCTCGTCCCAGGTGAAGCTGCCCGGGGCGAAGTCGGGGAAGACCTCCGGCAGCGTCGCCTCGTAGGCGTCCGGCGTGGTCCGGTCGGGGTAGACGTGGAAGTAGCGGCGGTAGCGCTCGTCGCCGGCGCGGGCGGCCTGCGCCCACGCGTGCTCGCGGGCGACGTGGTTGAGGACCAGGTCCAGGCACAGGCTGATCCCCTGCGCGCGCAGCGACCGGGTGAGCCCGCGCAGGTCGTCCATCGTGCCGAGGTCCGCGCGCACGCTCCGGTAGTCGGCGACCGCGTAGCCGCCGTCGTTCGGCGCCGGGCGCGGCTCCAGCAACGGCATCAGGTGCAGGTAGGACACGCCCAGCTGCCGCAGGTGGTCCGCGTGCCGCCCGACGCCGGCGAGCGTGCCCTCGGGGGCGAACCGTTCGGCGTAGGCGGCGTAGCCGACCACGCCGGGCCGCTGGAACCAGTCGGGCTCCAGGGAGCGGCGCTCGTCCAGCAGGTGCAGGTCGTCGTCCCGGCTCAGGTATGCGGCCGCCGCCAGGTCGAGGACGCGCGCGGCCACGGCCGGCGGGTCGGGGTAGGGCGAGAGCCCCTCGACCAGGTCGTCCCACCAGCGGGCCACGCGCAGGACGAAGGTCGTGCGTCGGTGCTCGGGGTGGGGCGCCAGCGTCCGCTCGAGGCGCTCGCGCGCGGACGTCGGCAGGGCGGAGGGCCACGGGAGGTCACGGCTCACCCCGCCATGACACCACACGGCCGCCCGCAGCGGGTGCTGCGGGCGGCCGTGGGGTCGGTGCGGAGGGGGTTATCCCTTGACCGCTCCGGAGGTCATGCCACGCACCAGGAAGTTCTGGAGCGTGAAGAACACGATCATCGGCAGCACGATGGAGATGAACGCGCCCGCGGTGAGCAGCTCGGCGCCCTGCCCCTGCGTGCCCAGCAGCTGCTGGAGCTTGACGATCACCGTGGTGTTGTCGTTGGACAGGAACAGCTTGGCGATCAGCAGGTCGTTCCACACCCACAGGAACTGCAGGGTGGCGAAGGCTGCCATGGCGGGC
>DATISK010000150.1:0-1639 GCA_035581545.1 Ornithinimicrobium sp.
TGGTCGTGGCCTATGGTGCCCTGGTGCCGCCCGAGCTGCTGCGGCTGCCGCCGCACGGATGGGTCAACCTGCACTTCTCCCTGCTGCCGCAGTGGCGGGGCGCGGCTCCGGTGCAGCACGCCGTCATGGCCGGCGACGAGCTCACCGGGGCGGTGACCTTCCTCCTCGAGGAGGGTCTTGACACCGGCCCCGTGCTGGGGCGTCTGACCGAGCGCATCCGTCCGCGGGACACCAGCGGCGACCTGCTCGGGCGGCTGGCCGTGGCGGGTGCGCAGCTGGTGGTGGCCACGGTGGACGCCCTGGAGCGGGGGGAGCTCGTCCCCCAACCCCAGCCCGCGGACGGTGTCAGCCTGGCTCCCAAGCTGACCGCCGAGGACGCGCGGGTCGACTGGGCCGTGCCCGCGTTCGCCGTCGACCGCCGCGTCCGCGCCTGCACCCCGGCTCCCGGCGCGTGGACGACCTGGCGGGGCGAGCGCCTGCGGCTCCAGCCGGTCGAACCGGTCGGACCGGTGGACGGATCGGTCGACCTGCACCCCGCCGAGCTCCGCACCGAGCGCCACCGGGTGCTCGTGGGGACCGCCACCGGGGCGGTCCTGCTCGGCCAGGTGCAGCCGCAGGGCAGGCGGCCGATGCCTGCGGCCGACTGGGCCCGCGGGGTCCGGCCCCTCCCGGGGGAGCGCTTCGATGACTGACCGGACGCCGCCTGGCCGCAAGGGGCCGCGACGGCGGTCCGCGCAGCCCCCCGCGCAGCGCCAGCGCCGGAGCGACCCCGCCCGGGAGTCCGCCTACCTGCTGCTGCGGGCCGTCTCCGCGCAGGACGCCTACGCCAACCTCGAGCTGCCCCGTCTCCTGCGGGCCGCAGGCCTCCGCGGCAGGGACGCCGCCTTCGCCACCGAGCTGGCCTACGGGACCCTCCGGATGCAGGGTCTCTACGACGCCGTCGCGGAGCAGGCCGCCGCCCGGCCGACGACCTCGATCGACGCCCCCGTCCTCGACGTCATCCGGTTGGGGATCCACCAGCTGCTCGGGATGCGGGTGCCCGACCACGCGGCGGTGAGCGCCACGGTCGCCCTCGCCCGCCAGCACGTCGGCCAGGGCGCTGCCGGTTTCGTCAACGCGGTCCTGCGCCGGGTGGTGGAGCGCGACCGTGACGCCTGGGTCGAGGCCGTGACCGCCGACGCTCCGGACGAACTGTCCCGGCTCGCGGTGGTCCACTCCCACCCTGCATGGATCGTCCGCGCCCTGCGGGCCTCGTTGCTGGCGAACACCGGTGCCGAGGAGGAGCTGGAGGACCTGCTCGCGGCTCAGAACGTCCCGGGGGCCCTCTCCCTGGCCGCCCGCCCCGGCCTGGTCGACGACGAGGAGCTCCTGGATGCCGGGGCCCGCCGCTCGCCCACGGCCCGCACGGCCTGGACGCTGCCCGCGGGCGACCCCGGTGACCTGGCTGCGGTCCGGGAAGGTCGGGCCGCGGTGCAGGACGCCGGATCGCAGGTGCTGACCCTCGCCCTGGCGGACGCCCCGATCGAGGGATCCGACGACCGCTGGCTCGACCTGTGCGCGGGTCCGGGTGGCAAGGCGGGGCTGCTCGCGGCCCTCGCCCACGAGCGCGGCGCGGAGCTGCGGGCCAACGAGATCAGCC
>DATISK010000151.1:0-13426 GCA_035581545.1 Ornithinimicrobium sp.
GGCAGGTAGCGGCCGAGCCGGTCGGCCAGGGCCGCGCTCTCGTCCGGTGTCGCGCTGACCACCATCGTCAGCCGGCCGGGGCGCACCCGCAGTCCCGAGACCGTGTCGTGCAGCTCGCCCGCGGCCAGCTCGTCGAGCTCGTGACCGGCCCGCGGCGCCCGCTCCGGCCAGGGGTCGGTGGTGCCCAGCACACCGACGGTGCGGCGGGCGGCCACGACGGACCGGGTGATCTGCTGGGCGGCCTCGAAGACCACCCGGATCGGCTGGACCAGGAAGAGCGCGTAGCCCAGGAAGGTGACCAGCTCGCCGATCTGCAGCTCGCCCGTGCCCACCCGCCGCACCCCCAGCACCATGAGGGTGACGACGAACAGGCCCGAGAGGAGCACGCCGACCGCCTCGACGAAGGCCCCCCACGCCCCGGCCCGGACACCGGCGTGGCGCACCCGCTGGCTCTGCCGGGCGTAGTTGTCGCCGAAGGTGCGCTCACCGCCGATGCCGCGCAGGATGCGCAACCCGGCCACGATGTCGGTGGCCATGGAGGTCAGCTCGGAGTCGCGCGACCGCTCCCGGGTCTGCGCCGCCGCGAGGGGTCGCAGCAGGACGGAGGAGACGAGCACGAGCAGCGGGGCCACGAGCAGGACCACCAGGCCCAGCGGGACCGAGATGCCCAGCACGATCACCGCGACCAGCAGGTAGGCGACGACGTTGCCGACGAGCCGGGAGACGATCTCCACGAAGTGGCCGAACTGCTCGCCGTCGCTGCCGTTGACGCTGAGCACCTCCCCCGTGGCCGCCCGGCGGGGCAGCACGTGCCCCAGGCGCACCGCCTGGTGGGTGACCAGGCCGGTCTGGCCGTAGGAGGCCACCAGCCAGGAACGGACCACGACCGTGTGGTAGAAGACGCCGCTGGCACCCCCGACCACCGTGACGAGCAGGAGCACCGCCACCCACGCGGTCGTCCGGGCGGCGTCGCCCCCGACGATGCCCTCGTCGACGGCCCGGCCGAGGACCCAGGGGGTCAGCGCGGTGGGCAGCATCCACAGCAGGCTGCACAGGCAGGCGCCCAGGATCAGGTCGGGCTGCTGCCCCAGCAGCCACCAGAGGAAGCGCAGCGGCCCGCGCGTGTCCGGCACCCCGACCGTGCCGGTCGGGGTGCTGTCGCGGGGGGTGGTGTCGGCGGGGGCCGTCCAGGCCGTCACCGTGGGTGGGAAGTCGCGCATGGCGAGGACCAAGCCTAGGCCCGGAACGGGCCGGCCACCACGAGTTTTCGGTCCGGCCAGGGGGTGAGAGGATGGAGCGGCCCGCACCCGCACCGTGGAGGAGACCCGTGAGCACTCAGGACCTGGCCTGGTGGCAGAAGCTTCTGGTGGCCATGAAGCTGTGGCGCCCCCCGCACCGCACCCTGCACCACGAGGTGCGCGACATGGAGCGCCCCGTGCCGCCCCCCGTGACCGGGGCCCACGGCAACCGGGTGGTGAGCGCCACCCGCCGTCGGCTGGTGCCCCAGAGCGACGACCAGGCCTGATCCACCGGCGCCCGCAGGCCCCCGCACTCCACCTGTCGAGACACTGTCGGTGCCGGGTGGGACAGTGATCCGGTGACGCCGGACGCCGCGACGGTCCTCGACCGCTTCTCCCCCGCCACCAGGGCCTGGTTCGACGCCTCCTTCCCCGAGCCCACCCCCGCCCAGGTGGGGGCGTGGGACGCGATCAGCCACGGCGACCACACCCTCGTGGTGGCTCCCACCGGGTCCGGCAAGACGCTGTCGGCCTTCCTCTGGGCGATCGACCGGATCGTCGCCAGGCCCCGGCCCGCCGCCGCGGACGGCTCCTCCCGCCGGGGCCCCCGGCCAGCCGCCCCCGGGGAGGGCCGGGCGAGCGGGCGCGGGGCTGCCGGGGCCGGCCGCTGCCGGGTCCTCTACGTCTCCCCCCTCAAGGCGCTGGCCGTGGACGTCGAGCGCAACCTGCGCTCCCCCCTGGTCGGCATCGGCCACGCCGCGACCCGGCTGGGCCTGCCCTCTCCGTCGGTCTCCGTGGCCGTGCGCTCGGGCGACACCCCGGCCGCCGAGCGGCGGACGTTCGCCCGCGAGGGGGCCGAGATCCTCATCACCACGCCGGAGTCGTTGTTCCTGCTGCTCACCTCCCAGGCCCGCAGCGCGCTCTCGGGGGTCGAGTCGGTCGTCGTGGACGAGGTCCACGCGGTGGCCGGCACCAAGAGGGGCGCCCACCTGGCGGTGACCCTCGACCGGCTGGACGCGCTGCTGGAACGGCCGGCCCAGCGCATCGGTCTGTCCGCGACGGTGCGCCCGGTCGAGGAGGTGGCCCGCTACCTGGCCGGCGGCCGCCCGGTGACCATCGTCCAGCCCCCCTCCACCAAGGCCTGGGACCTGCAGGTCGTCGTCCCCGTCCCCGACATGGCCGACCCCGGCGCGACCGACCGGGCCCAGGTCGCGGGCGACCGCCCGGCGCACCGCTCCCGGGCCGACGGCGAGGGTGCGCCGGACGACGGATGGACGACCGGGGCAGGGCCCGTGCTGCCGGACCTGCCGGGCGACGCGGCGCACCCGCCGCCACCGGCAGGGGGAGGGCACCCTGCCGCTCCCGACCCGGACGACGGGTGGGCCCCGGCGCCCGACCCCGAGGACCGGGCCTCCATCTGGCCGCACGTGGAACGTCGTGTGGTCGACCTCGTCGAGCGACGCACGTCGACGTTGGTCTTCACCAACTCCCGCCGCGTGGCCGAGCGCTTCACCACCCGGCTGAACGAGCAGTGGGACGCCCGCCGGCCCGGGACCGACGACGAGGCGGCCGGTGCACCCGGGGACGCCCGCCGGCCACCTGCCCAGGTGGTGGGTGCGGCGGGCACCGGACGCGGCGCGCCCCCGGTCCTGGCCCGCGCCCACCACGGATCGGTGAGCAAGGAGCAACGCGCCGTCATCGAGGACGCGCTGAAGACGGGTCAGCTCCCCGCGGTGGTGGCGACCAGCAGCCTGGAGCTGGGCATCGACATGGGTGCCGTGGACCAGGTCGTCCAGGTCGCCAGCCCGCCCAGCGTGGCCTCCGGGCTGCAGCGGGTGGGACGGGCGGGCCACCAGGTCGGGGCGGTGAGCCACGGGGTGTTCTTCCCCACCCACCGGGCCGACCTCGTGCAGACCGCCGTCGTGGTCGACCGGATGCGGTCCGGGCTCATCGAGCGGCTCACGGTGACGACCAACCCGCTGGACGTGCTGGCGCAGCAGGTCGTGGCGATGGTCGCCATGGAGGACTGGACCGTGACCGCGCTGTTCGACCTGCTCCGCCGGTCGGCCCCCTTCGCCGGGCTGCCCCGGACCGTGTTCGAGGCCGTGCTCGACATGCTCGCGGGCCGCTACCCCGGAGAGGACTTCGCCGACCTGCGTCCACGCATCGTCTGGGACCGCGTCGCCGACACCCTCTCCGCCCGGCGCGGCGCCCAGCTGCTCGCCGTCACCTCCGGCGGCACCATCCCCGACCGGGGCCTGTATGCGGTGATGCTGGCCACCGGGGACGGTCCCGGCCGCCGGGTCGGCGAGCTGGACGAGGAGATGGTCTACGAGTCCCGGGTGGGGGACGTGTTCACGCTGGGGACGACCAGCTGGCGGATCGAGGACATCACGCACGACCAGGTGCTCGTCACGCCCGCCCCCGGTCAGATCGGCCGGCTGCCGTTCTGGAAGGGCGAGTCCCAGGGCAGGCCCGCCGAGCTGGGCGCGGCGGTCGGGGAGTTCCTGCGGCGGACCGCCTCCGCCCCCCGGGAGGAGGCCCTGGCCGAGCTGGCCGCGCGTGGCCTGGACGACTGGGCGGCGCAGAACCTGCTGACCTACCTGGAGGACCAGCGGCAGGCCACGGGGCACGTGCCCGACGACCGGACGGTCGTCGTGGAGCGCTTCCGGGACGAGATCGGCGACTGGCGGGTCGTCGTCCACTCCCCCTGGGGCACCCCGGTGCACGCGCCCTGGGCCCTGTGCCTGGCCGCACGGATGCGGGAGCGCTACGGCACCGACGTGCAGGCGCTCGCCGCCGACGACGGGATCGTGCTCCGGCTGCCCGACCTGGGGGCCTGGGACGAGGACGGCGCCCTCGCCGACGAACGGGGCCGGTCGGCACGGCTGGACGCCGAGATCGCCGAGCTGCTCACCCTCGACCCCGACGAGGTCGCCGACCTGGTGACCGCCGAGATCGGCGGCTCGGCCCTGTTCGCCTCGCGCTTCCGAGAGTGCGCCGCCCGCGCGCTGCTGCTGCCCCGCCGCACCCCGGGGCGGCGCCAACCCCTGTGGCAGCAGCGTCAGCGCTCCGCCCAGCTGCTCGAGGTGGCCGCCCGCTACCCGACCTTCCCGATCGTCCTGGAGGCGGTGCGTGAGGTCGTCCAGGACGTCTACGACGTGGACTCCCTGGTGGAGCTCATGCGCAGCATCGCCGCCCGCCAGGTACGCGTCGTCTCGGTCACCGGCCGGACCGCCTCGCCGTTCGCCCGGAGCCTGCTCATGGGCTACGTCGCCCAGTTCCTCTACGAGGGCGACTCCCCCCTGGCCGAGCGCCGGGCCGCCGCGCTCTCGCTCGACCCGGCCCTGCTGGCGGAGCTGCTGGGGCGGGGTGAGGGAGCCGCGCTGCGCGACCTGCTCGACCCGCGGGTGGTGGCGCGCACGCACGCCGAGCTGCAGCGGCTCACGCCCGAGCGGGCCGCCCGGGACCCCGAGGAGCTGGTCGACCTCCTGCGGGTGCTCGGCCCGCTGACGACGGAGGAGATCCTCGACCGCGTGCAGGCGGACGTCCGGGACCGGGTCCGGGGGTGGCTGGCCGAGCTGGTCGAGGGGCGGCGCGCCGTCGAGGTGCGGGTCGCCGGGGAGCAGCGCTGGGCCGACGGGCAGGACGCCGCCCGGTTGCGGGACGCTCTGGGGGTGGCCATGCCCGTGGGCGTCCCGGCCGCCTTCCTGGAGGCGGTCGAGGACCCGCTGGGAGACCTCGTGGTGCGCTACGCGCGCACGCACACCCCCTTCCGGCTCGAGGACCTGGCCGCCCGGCTGGGCCTGGGGTCGGCGGTCGTGCGGGACGCCCTCCGCCGGCTCGAGTCCTCCGGACGGGTCGTCCAGGGCGCCCTGGTCCCCGACGGGAGCGGCGCCGACGACTGGTGCGACGCGGAGGTCCTGCGGCTGCTGCGCCGTCGGTCGCTGGCCGCCCTGCGGCGGGAGGTCGAACCGGTCACCCGGACCACGTTCGCCCGCTTCCTGCCCCGCTGGCAGTCCGTGGGCGAGCTGCGCGGCCTCGACGGGCTCGCCCGGGCCGTCGAGCAGCTGGCCGGTGCCCGCCTCCCCGCCTCCGCGGTGGAGTCCCTGGTGCTGCCGGGCCGGGTCGGGGACTACTCCCCCGCGCTCCTCGACGAGCTGATGACCTCCGGGGAGGTCCTCTGGCAGGGGCACGGCCCCCTGCCGGGGGACGACGGCTGGATCTCGCTGCACCTGGCGGACACGGCGCACCTGACCCTGTCCCCGCCCGAGGCCGTGGACGGCGACCAGGCCGGGCAGGTGCTGGAGCTGCTCGACCGCGTGCCCGGCGGCGCCTACTTCTTCCGCGCGCTGGCCGACGCGGTGGGCTCGACGGACGACGCGGCGCTGCTGGGCACCCTGTGGGACCTCGTCTGGGCCGGTCGTGTGACCGCCGACGGCTTCGCCCCCGTCCGCGCGCTGCTCTCCGGCGGACGCTCGACGCACCGCGCGCGGCAGACGTCGCCGCGGCGGTCAGGGCGGTGGTCGCGCACGTCCGTGGCGCTGGCCTCCCGACCCGCCCGCCCGAGCATGCCCACCCGCTCAGGTCCCCCCACCGGAGTGGGGCGCTGGTCCCTGCTGCCGCCGCGCGAGGAGGACCCCACGGTGGGGGCGCTGGCGACCGCCGAGCAGCTGCTGGACCGCTACGGCGTGCTCACCCGGGGATCCGTCGTCGCCGAGGGAGTGCCCGGCGGCTACGCGGGCGTCTACCGGGTGCTCGCCGGCGCCGAGGAGGCCGGACGGGTGCGCCGCGGATACGTCGTGGAGGGCCTGGGCGCCGCGCAGTTCGGAACGGCCGGGGCCATCGACCGGCTGCGCGCCCTGGACGGCGACCTGGAGCGCCCCGGTCGTGAGCCCGAGGTGGTCCTGCTGGCGGCGACCGACCCCGCCAACCCCTACGGCGCCGCCGTTCCGTGGCCCGACCGGGACCTCGGCGCAGCGCCGGAGGACGACCGCGCCACCGGAGGGGAGGGCGGGGGCGAGGCCCCGGCGTCCCCGACGACATCGGCCGGCAGCCACCGCCCGGGCCGCAAGGCGGGCGCCATGGTCGTGCTCGTCGACGGCGTGCTGGTCCTCTACCTCGAGAGGGGTGGCCGCAGCGCGCTGACCGGCGCTCCGCCGCCGCACCTGGCCGCGGAGCAGGTCTGGGCGCGGGTCGCGGCCCGCCTCGTCGAGGCCGTCCGCTCCGGATCCGTGCGCGGACTCACGGTCGCCCGGATCGACGGGGCCGGTGCGCTGGGATCGGCAGCACCCCTGGCCCGGGCCCTCGTCGAGGCCGGCTTCCACACCGCTCCGCAGGGGTTGCGGCTGCGCCGCTGAGGCGTGGTCGAATGTCCCGGTGAGCAGCCCACCCCGCGCCGGACTCCTCGCGGCCCTGGCGGCCGTCGGCGCCGCCGCCCTCTGGGGCACCACCGGCACCTCCCAGGCGCTGGGCCCGGCCGGCTCGGACCCGGCATCCGTCGGAGCGCTGCGGGTCGGCCTCGGGGCGCTCGTCCTGCTGCTCCTCGCCTGGGCGGACCAGGCGCGCACCGCGCATCGGCTCTCCGGCCCCGGCCCCGGTCCCGTGGGGCCCGCCCACCGGCGGGGCCGGGCCGGGGGGCCCGGCGTGGGCGGTCCGCCGCACTCGGCGCCGCTCCTGATCCTGCTGGGCGGGCTGTCGGTGGCCGCCTACCAGGCCTGCTTCTTCCTCGGTGTGGACCGGGCGGGGGTGGCCGTCGGCACCGTCGTGGCCCTGGGCGTCGCCCCCCTGGCCACCGGCCTGCTGGGGCTGCTGCTGCACGAGCGGCCCGGCCTGCCGTGGGCGCTGGCGACCGCCGGCGCCGTCGCGGGAGTGCTGCTGCTCGTCGCCGGGACGGGCGCCTCCCAGGTGGGGGTCGACGGCCTCGGGATCGCCGCGGCCGCCGGTGCCGGGGCGTCCTACGGGGGATACACCGTCGCCGCCCGGGCGCTCCTGGTCCGCGGCGTGCCCGGGTTGCGGGTCATGGCGGGACTGTTCGGCGTCGCCGCCCTCGTCCTCGCCCCGGTCCTCGTCGTCGCCGACCTGGGCTGGCTGCGCAGCCTCCCCGGTCTGCTGATGGTGCTCTGGCTGGGGGTGGTCGCCACGGGCGTGTCCTACGTCCTCTTCCAGCACGGGCTCGCCGGACTTCCGGCGAGCACCGTCTCCACCCTCTCCCTCGCCGAACCGGTGACCGCCACCCTCCTGGGCGTGCTGGTGCTCGGCGAACACCTCTCCGCCCTGACCGCGGTGGGCGTCGGCGTCGTCGTGCTCAGCCTGCTGGGGATGACGGTGCGCCGCCGGGCCAGCCCGGTCGTCCCCGGACCGCTGCCCCTGGAGGCCCACCGTGCCCGAGGGTGACGCCGTCTGGCGGACGGCGCGACGGCTCCATCGCGCGCTGGCCGGCGACCGGCTGGAGGGCTCGGACCTGCGGGTGCCCGCACTGGCCACCGCCGACCTCTCCGGGCGCCGCACGGTCGAGGTGGTGCCGCGCGGCAAGCACCTGCTGCACCGCCTCGAGGGCGACCTCACGCTGCACAGCCACCTGCGGATGGAGGGGTCCTGGCGCGACCACCCGGTGGGCCGGCGGCACGCGCTCGGCCGGGTGCACACCGTCCGGGCCCTGCTGTGGACCACCTCGCGGGTGGCCGTGGGAGACTCCCTGGGGATGCTCGACCTGGTCCGCACGAGCGAGGAGCACCGGGTCGTGGGCCACCTGGGGCCGGACCTGCTCGACCCCTCCTACGACGACGCCCTGGCCCTGGCCAACGTGCTGTCCGACCCCGGGCGCACGATCACCGAGGCCTGCCTGGACCAGCGCAACGTGGCGGGGATGGGCACCATCTTCACGGCCGAGCCCCTCTTCGTGCACGGGCTGAACCCCTGGACGCCCGTCGGGCGGCTCCAGCCCGACCAGGTCGAGGAGCTGCTCGCGACGGCGCGCCGGATGCTGGTGCTCAGCTGTCGGGTCGGTCGCACCACGGTGACCGGACGGGCCGACGTGAACGCCGACGACGCCTGGGTGCACGGTCGGGTCGGGCTTCCCTGCAGACGGTGCGGCACGGGCGTGCGGCTGGCCCCGATCGGCACCCAGCCCCGGCAGCGGGTGATGTTCTACTGCCCGACCTGCCAGGGTGGGCTCGCCCCCACCGACGACGGGGTGCCGCAGACACCGCTGGGCCACGCCCGACGGCGCTACGAGTAGACCGTCAGGTGCACCCCCGTCGGGGTCAGCCCGTGACGACCGGCAGGTCCGCCGCCTGCCAGGCACCGATCCCGCCCTCGAGGTGGGCCACGTCGGCGAAGCCGAGGTCCACCATCGTCGCCAGCGCCTGCGCGGACCGGTTGCCCGACTGGCAGTAGACGGCGTAGCGGTCGTCCTGGTCGAGCTCGCCGAGGCGGGTCTGGAAGTCCGCGGACTGCAGGTCGAGGTTGACCGCCCCGGGCAGGTGACCCCGGGCGAACTCCGCCGGGGTGCGCACGTCCAGGACGACGGTGCCGGTCTCGGCCACCCGCTCGGCGAAGGCGTCGACACCCAGGTCGGTGCCCGTCTGCTCGGCGGCCGGCGCGGCCGCGGACGTCCCCCCGGTGGCCACGGGCTCGGGGGTGGCGGTGCCGCAGGCGGCGAGGAGGGCGGCGGCGGGGGCCAGCAGGAGCAGGCGACGGAGGGTGGGGCGCATGCCACCATCATACCCTAGGGGTATGCTGCGGGCCGCCCATCAGGCGGCGGAGACGACCTGGTCCCCACGGCGACGGACCTGACCCTGCCGCAGGGGACGGGCCAGACCCTCGGTGAGCAGCGCGGTCATCTGGGTGTCGGCCGCCTCGACCAGGCTGACCCGGTCGGCCACGTCGGACAGCATCTGGGACAGCGGCAGGTCGAGCGCCCGGCAGATCGAGGCGAGCAGCTCGGAGGAGGCCTCCTTCTCGCCCCGTTCGATCTCGGAGAGGTAGCCCAGGGAGCAGGACGCGTCGGCGCTGACCTCGCGCAGGGTCCGGCCCTGGCCCTGGCGGCGCTCGCGCAGGACATCACCGAGCTCACGACGCAGCAGCACCATGACTCAACCCTCCTCCGCGTTCTCCGACGACCAGATCTCTACCGTACCCGCCTCCACCGACAGCTGCCGAACCACCTGCTCGAGCAGCTCCAGCACCTGCACCACGGTCGCCTCACGGACCTGCTGGCGGGAGCCCTGCAGGTGCAACGCCCGGTGGACCTGCCGGTGTTCCCCCACGACCGCCAGGTGGACGGTGCCGACCGGCCGACCCTCGCTGGGCTCCGGGCCGGCGACACCCGTGGTGGCCAGGCCCCAGTCGGCCGACAGCAGGCGACGCACCCCTGCGGCCATGGCGAGCGCGCAGGGCGCCGAGACCGCACCGTGGGAGGCCAGCAGGTCCTCCGGCACCCCCAGCACGTCCCGCTTGACCCCGGTGGCGTAGGAGACCACCCCGCCGCGCACGACGGCGCTGGACCCCGGGACCCCGGTGAGCGCGGCGCAGACCAGCCCCCCGGTCAGCGACTCCGCGGCGGCCAGGCTCTCCCCCCGCTCCCCCAGGAGGTCGAGCACCCGGGTGGCGGGACCGGCTCCGGCGGCCCTTGTCACGTCCTCGGGCGCGGGCGGAACGCCTGCCACAGGTAGTCCACGCCCGTCACGACGGTGACGACCACCGCGGCGTACATGGTCCACAGCCCCAGCGCACCGAGGACACCGCCCACGGGGGCGAGCAGCAGGGTGATCGCCAGCGCCTGCAGCACGGTCTTGAGCTTGCCGCCCTTGCTGGCGGGGATGACGCCCCGCCGGATGACGACGAACCGCAGGAGGGTGATGCCGACCTCCCGCACGAGGATCACCACCGTGATCCACCACGGCAGTGCCCCGATGAGCGACAGCCCCACGAGCGCCGTGCCGGTGAGCGCCTTGTCGGCGATGGGGTCCATCAGCTTGCCGAAGTCGGTGATGAGGCCGTCCCGGCGGGCGAGGAAACCGTCGACCCAGTCGGTCGCGATGGCCACGACGAAGACGACGGTGGCCCACCACCGCCACGCCGTGTCCTCCCCTCCGTGGGCCAGCAGGAGCCAGCCGAAGAGGGGCACCATGAAGATGCGCAGCACCGTCAGGGCGTTGGGCACGTTCCACGGGGAGGCCTGGGGCGCCACCCGTGCGGTCGCCACGTCCGGGCCGTCGGGGTCGTGCGGCCCGATCACGACGCCTCGTCCCGCTCCAGGACGGCGACGAGGTCGACGCCCTCGGTGGCCACGACCCGCGCCGTCACGAGGGCTCCGACGGCGACGTCGGGCACGGTCCCGTCCGGAGCCTGCAGGTAGGTCACCCCGTCGACGTCCGGCCCCTGCTGGCCCGCCCGCCCGACCAGCCGGCCGTCGTCCTCGTCCAGCGCCTCCACGAGCACCTGCACCCTCGTGCCGACGCGGTCCTCGGCCCGCTGGGCCGTGAGCTCCTCGACGAGGGCCGACACACGCTCCACCCGCGCCCGCACCGTCGCCTCGTCGAGCTTGCCGTCGTAGCCCTCGGCCTCGGTGCCGTCCTCGTCGGAATAGCCGAACACCCCCACGACGTCCAGCCGCGCGGCCTCCAGGAAGGCGGTCAGCTCGGCCAGGTCCTCCTCGGTCTCGCCGGGGAAACCCACGATGACGTTGGTCCGGATCCCGGCCTCGGGCACCCGCGCACGGACCTGCTCGATCAGGGTCAGGAAGCTCTCCCGGTCGCCGACCCGGCGCATCCGCCGCAGCAGGGGTCCCGAGGCGTGCTGGAAGGAGATGTCGAAGTAGGGCGCCACGCCGGGGGTCCTGGCCATCGCGTCCAGCAGGTCGGGACGGATCTCGGCCGGCTGCAGGTAGGAGACCCGCACCCGGTCGATCCCCTCGACCGCCGCCAGCTCGCCGATGAGGGAGTCGACCAGCCGCAGGTCGCCCAGGTCCTTGCCGTAGGAGGTGGTGTTCTCGCTGACGAGGAACACCTCCCTGACCCCCCGCTCGGCCAGCCACCGGGCCTCGGCCAGGACGTCCTGCGGCGGCCGCGAGACGAACGCCCCGCGGAACATCGGGATCGCGCAGAAGGCGCAGCGCCGGTCGCAGCCGGAGGCCAGCTTGAGCGGGGCCCACGGGCGTCCGTCCAGCCGCGCCCGCACCACCCGCGGACCGCTGGCGGGGGCCACCTGGGCCAGCGGCGTCGCCGGCTCCGGCACCGCGGCGGGTGCCTGCTGGTGACCGGGGAGGGACACCGAGGAGCCGGAGGTATGCCGTGCGGCGGGGGCGAGCGGAAGCAGCGTGCGCCGGTCCCGGGGGGTGTGCGACGCGGGCCGCTCCCCCGCGAGGATCCGGCGCAGGTGGCCCGACATGTCGGTGTAGGAGTCGAAGCCCAGGACGGCGTCGGCCTCCGGGAGCTCGGCGGCCAGCTGCTCGCCGTAGCGCTCTGCCATGCAACCCACGGCGACGACCTTCTGGGTGCGTCCTGTCCGTTTGAGGTCGTTGGCCTCCAGCAGCGCGTCGATGGAGTCCTTCTTGGCCTGCTCGACGAACCCGCAGGTGTTCACCACCGCCACGTCGGCCTCGGCCGCGTCGTCGACCAGCGTCCAGCCCTCGGCGGCCAGCCGCCCGGCCAGCTCCTCGGAGTCGACCTCGTTGCGGGTGCAGCCGAGCGTGACGACGGCGACGGAGCGGGACATGACCGCCAGTCTACGGTCGCCGGACCCCTCGGCCCGTCCGCGTCGCCGCCGGCTCAGTACCGCTCCCGGCCCCCGCGGTCGGTGAGCGCCCACGCGTCCTCCGACTCCTCGTCGTCGGCCTCCTCGACCCGGCTGCCGGAGACCGGGTCCCCGTCGTAGCTGGTGTTCCGTCCGATCGTCGGGGGGCCGGGCGCCACCTCGGGCTCGTCCTCCCAGGTCCCCTCCGGCCCGGCCGTCTCGTCGACGACCTCGGCCGCGAGCGCGTCGAACGGGGCGCTGTCGGTCTCCGGCTCGGGACGCGGGGGCGGGTCGTCCCCGCGCAGGAGACCGAGGGTCTCCTCCAGGTCGTCCGGCTTGACGAGCACGTCGCGCGCCTTGGACCCCTCGGACGGCCCGACGATGCCGCGGGACTCCATCAGGTCCATCAGCCGGCCCGCCTTGGCGAACCCCACGCGCAGCTTGCGCTGCAGCATCGAGGTCGAGCCGAACTGGGTGGTGATCACCTGCTCGGCGGCCTGCAGCAGCAGCTCGAGGTCGTCGCCGATGTCCTCGTCCACCTGCTTCTTGGCCGGGGCGGCGACGACCTCCTCGACGTACTTGGGCTGGAGCTGGCCGGTCACGTGCACGACCACGTCGTGCACCTCGGACTCGGCGACCCAGGCCCCCTGGATGCGCATGGGCTTGCTGGCCCCCATCGGCAGGAAGAGGGCGTCGCCCTGGCCGATGAGCTTCTCGGCGCCCGGCTGGTCCAGCACGACCCGGCTGTCGGCCAGCGAGGAGGTGGCGAACGCCATCCGGCTGGGGACGTTGGCCTTGATCAGGCCGGTGACCACGTCCACCGACGGGCGCTGGGTGGCCAGCATCAGGTGGATCCCGGCCGCCCGCGCCAGCTGGGTGATCCGGACGATGGACTCCTCGACGTCCCGGGGGGCGACCATCATGAGGTCGGCGAGCTCGTCCACCACGACCAGCAGGTAGGGGTAGGGGCGCAGCTCGCGCTCCGAGCCGGGGGGCAGCGAGATCTTGCCGGCCTTGACGGCCTTGTTGAAGTCGTCCACGTGCTTGTAGCCGAAGGCGGACAGGTCGTCGTAGCGGTGGTCCATCTCCTTGACGACCCACGCCAGCGCCTCGGCGGCCTTCTTGGGGTTGGTGATGATCGGGGTGATCAGGTGCGGGATGCCCTCGTAGGCCGTCAGCTCCACGCGCTTGGGGTCGACGAGGATCATCCGCACCTCGTCGGGGGTCGAGCGCATGAGGATGGAGGTGATCATCGAGTTGACGAAGCTCGACTTGCCCGAGCCCGTGGCGCCGGCGACCAGCAGGTGGGGCATCTTGGCCAGGTTGGCGATCACGTAGCCGCCCTCGCCGTCCGTGCCCACGCCCCTGACCATCGGGTGGGTGTTGTTGCGGGCCGCCTGGCTGCGCAGGACGTCACCGAGGTTGAAGTTCTCGCGGTCGGTGTTGGGGAT
>DATISK010000152.1:0-2061 GCA_035581545.1 Ornithinimicrobium sp.
CGACCCATGTGTGACTCCTTGTTCTCGACCGGGTGAACCGACGTCACTCTAGAGCCGCCCGGAGCCGGGCGGCGTACTGCCCTCGCTCCCCGAGATCGGCGTACGTCGTCCGCGGCCAGAAGAAGCCGCGGAGCCCGTCCCCCTGGGTGCGCGGGACGACGTGGAGGTGCAGGTGCGGGACCGATTGGCTGACGGTGTTGTTGATCGCGACGAACGAGCCCTGCGCGCCGAGGGCCACCTTCACCGCCGTGGCGAGGCGCTGACCGGCCTCCAGGCAGCCGTCCCGGAGCTCCGCCGGGAGGTCCGGGAGGGTCTCCACGTGCGTCCTGGGCACCAGCAGGAGATGGCCCTTGAAGACCGGCCGGGCGTCCAGGAAGGCGACGAACTGCGGCTCGTCCAGGACCAGCTCGGACTCGATCTCGCCCGCGATGATCCCGCAGAACACGCAGCCGTCGATCACCCCTTCCGCCCGACCCCGCCCTCGAGCAGGCCCAGCAGCACGAACGCGAGCAGGCACGCGGACGTGAAGCTGTAGGCGTTGAGGTCGGTCCACGCCTCGCGGACGATGACGAGGTTCATCCCCACTCCCCCGAGCACCGCGCCGACGACGCCCACCGGCACCGTCAGCATCACCTGGGGGTTGTCGGGCCCGCCGCGCAAGGTGCGGGCCAGGACACCGAGGATCAGGCCGGCGATCAGGAACGCGATCATGGCCGAAGGGTAGTGGAACGTGTTCCTGCTGCCTCTCGACGATCTGACCAAGGGTGAATCGGCCTTGCGGTTCGAACAGGTGTTCGAGTATGATCGCGTCATGACAGTCCGCGCGATCCGACCCCCTGCCGTTCTCGGCGCGGTCGAGGGCGCGCGTGAGCTGGTGGCGTCGGGTGCTTCGGTGCCGGTGGGGTCGCTGGGTGACGAGGAGATCGGCGAGGCGATCGCGGGTCTGGCCCGGCTGGAGTCCCAGGCCGCGGCGTGGCGGCTGGCGCTGACCGCCGAGGCCGACCGGCGCTCCCTGGCCGACCGCGACGCCGCGACCGGGACCGATGCCTGGGTCGCCCAGCTCACCGGCGACACCCGCACGGCCGCGGCGGGCGGGGTCCGCCTCGCGCGGCTGCTGCGGGAGAAGTACGACGCCACCCGGGCGGCGTTCGCCGCCGGGGAGCTGCGGGTCCCTCAGGTGCGGGTCATCCTCAACGCCGCCGAGCAGGCCCCACCCGAGGCCACCCCCGACCAGGTCGCAGCCGCCGAGGAGTGGCTGGTCGCCAAGGCCACCGGGGCCGGCAACCGGGGCGGACGCCCGATGGACGCCCGTCGGCTGCGGCAGACCGCCCGGCGGATGTTCGCCCACCTCGACCCCGACCTCGCCGCACGCCACGAGGCGATCATGCTGGGCCGCGAGCACCGCCACGCCGAGGCCGAGACCTACCTGATGCTGAGCGACAACGGCGACGGCACCTGGTCGGGCAGGTTCACCATCCCCGAGCTCCACGGCCACCTCCTCAACGCCGCCCTGGACCGGCTCACCGCACCCCGGCGGCTGTGCCGCGACCACGACGGCAACCCCGTGGTCGACGAGTCCGTCCAGGCCGGCCTCAGCCACGGGCACAACTACCACGAGCTGCGCGGCCAGGCCTGGTGCGAGCTCCTCGAACACCTCCCGGCCCACGGCCACGCCGCCAACGGCGTCGAGCTCATCATCACCACCCCCCTCGAGACCCTCCTGGACGGCCTGGGCACCGGCCGCCTCGACACCCGATCCCCCCATGCCCGGCCCCGACGTCGCGCGTCGGCGTGGGCGGAGCCGGACGCTCCGCCGGCCGTGGTCGGGCCTGGCAACCGCGAAGCGAGGACCGAGCGGAGCGGTCGGTAGGCCAAGGGGCGTCCGGCGCAGCCCACGACGGCGCGCCGCCGTACGCACCGAGCGCCCGCCGCAGGCGACCGATCCACCACCAGAAGGTCCCCTGGTCCCGCGGCGGCCCCACCGACCTCGACAACGGCCTGCCCCTGTGCGGCTACCACCACCGCCGAGCCCACGACGACCACCACGACCTACGCCACCAC
>DATISK010000153.1:0-6839 GCA_035581545.1 Ornithinimicrobium sp.
CGAAGGCGTTGGTGGCGAAGACCAGGAACGGGTCGCCGGTGATGCCGTAGACGGCCGGCACCGAGTCCACGGCGAAGACGATGTCGGTGGCGAAGATCGCCACGACCACCACCGCCAGCGGGGTGAGGGCGCGGCGCCCACCCTCCCGGACGACCAGCCGGGTGCCGCGGTAGTCCTGCGTGACCGGGACGAACCGGCGCAGCAGCCGCACCGAGCGCATCGAGGAGACGTCCAGGTCGTGGCTGCCGCCCCTGAGCTGGTCGCGGAGCACCTTGACCGCCGTCAGCAGCAGGATGGCGCCGAACAGCAGGAACGCCCACGTGAAGTTGGCCAGGACGGCCGCACCGAGGGCGATGAAGATGGCCCGCAGCACCAGGGCCGCGGCGATGCCGAAGAGCAGGACCCGCTGCTGCAGCTCCTTGGGCACGGCGAAGGCCGACAGCAGGAGCATGAAGACGAACAGGTTGTCCACGGACAGGGACTTCTCGACCAGGTAGCCGGTGAGGTACTCCAGGCCCGTGCCGGACCCGAACCGGGTCCAGACGTAGGCGCCGAAGGCCAGCGGCAGGGCGACGTAGAAGACGCTCCATCCCACCGCCTCCCGCATCGAGACCTCGTGCGGCTTGCGCGTCAGGGCGAAGTCCAGGGCCAGCAGCGCCAGGACCGCGGTCACGGTCACGGCCCACAGCCCGGGGGTGGCGACGGTGGAGATGGCCGACGGCGTGTCGGCAGCAGAGATGAACAGCATCGGGGGAGGGCCTCTCGGTCAGATCGCAGCAGATCGGATCGAGGTCTCCTTCACCCGGCCACGGGCCGCCGCCCGAGACGCGCGGGGCGTCGTAGTGACCGGGACGGCGCTGGGAAGTACTCCCCTCGCTGACGACGATGGTACGGCACGGGCGGGCCGGACGAGAAACCGTGCCGCCCCGCCCGGCACGCACCTCAGACGGTGCTGCGCAGCTTGAACCAGCCCCAGGCCGCGGTGGCCAGGAAGGCGAGGACGCCGATCACCAGGAGCCAGAACAGCCCCTCCAGGATGGCGCCGAGGACGGCGAGGACGAGCCAGAGGACGAGCAGGGCGACGATCAGGGTCTTCATCCCTCCATCCTCGCAGGCCCCGGGAGCGCCGGCCCCAGGGAGGGGCCGGCGCACCTGGCGGGAGACCCGGTCAGTAGACGATCGAGAAGACCCAGACCGCCAGCGTCATCACCGTGATCGTCACCAGGACGATGCCGATGAGGTTGAGCCACAGGCCGCCCTTCATCATCTGCGGGATCGTCACGTAGCCGGAGCCGAACGCGATCGCGTTGGGCGGGGTGGCCACCGGCAGCATGAACGCGCAGGTCGCGGCGAGCGCGACCGGGATGACGAGCAGCATGGGGTCCACGCCGATGCCCAGGGCGACGCCGCCGGCGACCGGGAGGAAGGTCGCCGCGGTCGCGGTGTTGCTGGTCAGCTCGGTGAGGAAGATGATCCCGGCCGCGAAGACCACGACGAGCAGCACGACCGGCAGCCCGCCGAGCCCCTCGGCCTGGGTGCCGATCCACTCGGTCAGGCCCGAGTCGCCGAACTGGGCGGACAGCGCCAGGCCGCCGCCGAAGAGCAGCAGCACGCCCCAGGGCAGCTGCACCGCGCTGTCCCAGTCCAGCAGCCGGACCCCGCGCGCGGCGCCGGCGGGCAGCAGGAACAGCAGCAGGGCGACGGCCATCGCGATGCCGGCGTCGCTGATCGGCGGCTCGTCCCAGATGAGCGGGACCGAGACCCAGCTGAGGGCGGCCAGGACGAACAGGCCCAGCACGCGGATCTCACCCTGGGACATGCCACCGAGCTTGGCGATCTCCTGGTCCATCAGCTGGCGGCCGCCGGGGATCTCGTCGATCTCGGGCTTGAACAGCACCTTGGTCAGCAGGAACCAGCAGATGACCAGGAAGACGACGGCGAGCGGGACACCGACGATCATCCACTGGCCGAAGCCGATCGTGATGTCGTGGTTCTCGGCGAGGTAGCCCACCATGAGCGTGTTCGGCGGCGTGCCGATGATGGTGCCCAACGACCCGATCGAGGCCGCGTAGGCGATGCCGAGCATGAGCGCGGTGCCGAAGTTGGACTCGATGACGGCGTTCTTGACCTGCGTGGACTGCAGGTCCGGCTCACCGTCCGCACCGGTGGCCTCCCCCGCCGCGGCCGCCTGCGGGGTGCCGGCCTTCTCCCCCAGCGTGGTCACGAGCATGAGGACCGACACGCCGATCGGCAGCATCATCACCGCGGTGGCGGTGTTGGAGACCCACATCGACAGGAACCCGGTGGCGATCATGAAGCCGGCCACCACCATCGCCGGGTTGGTCCCCATCGCCCGCACGGTGACCAGCGCGATCCGGCGGTGCAGGTTCCACCGCTGCATGGCCAGGGCGAGCATGAAGCCGCCCATGAACAGGAAGATGATGTTGTTGCCGTAGGAGGCACCGACGTCGTTGACGCTGGCGTCCCCCAGGACCGGGAACACCACCAGGGGCACCAGAGCGGTCGCCGGGATGGGCAGCGCCTCGGTCATCCACCACACCCCCATGAGCACCGCGACCGCCGCGGTGAGCTTGGCCGGGTGGGCCACGTCGCCCATGAGGAGGTAGATGGCCGCGGCGGCGACCAGACCCGCCGCCAGCCCGCCCCAGCGGACCAGGTTGGGCCGGGGCTCCAGACCGGGGTCCCGCTCGCCCGGCGACTGCTGCTCGATCTCGGCCCCGCGGTCGGGGTCGGGGGCGAACCGGTGCAGGTGGTCGCCGGGGACCGGTGGTGGTTGGTGGCTCATGGGTGTTCCTCTCCCCCTCGTCGCGGATCGGTCGTGGTCACGCTACCGGGGTCCCGCACCAGCAGCCACAGGACGAGCAGGGCCACCACGGCAGCGCCGCCCACGAAGCCCACGACCCCTCCCCAGCCGGCCCCCTCGAAGGCCAGTCCGCCGGCCCACCCGAGCAGGCTGGACCCGCCGTAGTAGGCCAGGTTGTACAGCCCCGTCGACTGCGCGCGCGCCGTCACCGCGCGCGCCCCGGCCCAGCCGGAGGCCACCGAGTGCGCGCCGAAGAACCCGGCCGTCATGACGAGCAGGCCCAGCAGCACCAGCCACAGCGGTCCCGCCAGCGTGGTGAGCAGGCCGGCGAGCATGACGAGCACGGAGGCGACGAGCACGGCATACCTCCCGTGGCGTGCCGCGAGCACCCCCGCCCGCGGCGCCGAGACCGTGCCGGCCAGGTAGGCGAGGAAGACGAGCCCGACCGCCCACGCCGGCAGCAGGTAGGGCGCGGCACCGAGGCGGAACGCCAGGTAGTTGTAGACCGCGACGAAGCCGCCCATGAGCAGGAAGGCCGTGAGATAGAGGCCGACGAGCGCCCGGTCGCGCAGGTTGGTCAGCACCCGGCGGGTGCGACCGGTCAGCGTCTCCCCGCGCAGCCGCACGAACCGCCGTTCCCGGGGCGCGAGCACGACGAACCCGACCGCGGCGACCGCGGCCATCGCCGACACCGCCGTCATCCCCACCCGCCACGAGGAGACGTCGGCGACCGGGGTGGCCACGACCCGGCCGAGGAGCCCGCCGATCGTCGTCCCGCCGACGAACCACCCGGCGGCGACCGACGCGGAACGGGCGTCCACCTCGTCGTTGAGGTAGGCCATCGCCAGCGCCGGCACGCCGCCCAGGAACGCCCCCTCGAGCAGGCGCAGCAGCAGGACCAGCTCGAAGGTCGGCGCCCAGGCGGAGGCCAGGCCCAGGACGGTGGCGCCGACGACCGCGGCGACCATCGCCCGGAGGCGGCCGTAGCGGTCCCCCACGAACGACCACGGCACGACCGCCAGCGCCAGCCCGAGGGTCGCGGCGGACACGGCGAGGGCGGCCCGGTCGGCGGTGGTGCCCAGGTCGGCGGCGATCTGCGGCAGCACGCCCTGGGGCGAGTAGAGCTGGGCGAAGGTGGCCACCCCCGCCAGGACGAGGGCGCCGAGGAGCCGCCGGTATGCGGTGCTGCCGCGGGCGTGCCCCGGGTGCTCGGGCGTCGCGGCGTGGGCTCGGGTCACCGACGGCCTAGCCCGTGGGGGCCGGAGCGGGGTCGAGCAGCTGCTGGAGGGACTCGAAGGCGGTGGGCTCGATGACGTACCAGGTCTGGCGCCCGTCCCGGCTGCGGGTGAGGAAGCCGGTGTCGTGCAGGACGCCGAGGTGGTGGGACACGGTCGGCTGGCTCAGGCCGAGGTGGTCGGCGAGGTCCTTGGTCGTGGTCCGGGCCCCGGCGCTGGTCCGGATCCGGCCCAGGATGCGCAGCCGCACCGGGTCCCCCAGCGTGCGCAGCGTCCGGGCGAGCAGCTCGGCGTCCGGGCCGTCGAGCTCTCCGGCGAGGACCGGGGAGCAGCACAGGTCCCGCAGCCGGGCGGCCGGGTCCGCAACGTCCTCGGCGTCTGGCTGGCTCGCGGAATGAGTTGACACGGATGCGCCTTTCATAGACAGTCATCTAATCATTAGACAGACATCTAAGCAAAGGAGCTCCGATGCCCATCCCGTCCTCCCATCTTCTCCTGCGGGTCCTCGACCGGGTCGCCGACACGGTCGAGGCCACCTGGCCCTTCCTCGTGCTCAGCGTCGTGCTCGCCTCGGCGATCCAGGTCTACGTCGGCACCGACCGCCTGGGCGGCTGGCTGCGGCGCAGCACCCCCGTCGCGGTGCTCGGGGCGGTGGCCCTCGGCGCCCTGACCCCCTTCTGCTCGTGCGGCACGATGGCGGTGGTCCTCGGGTCGCTGGCCGCCTCCGTCCCGTGGGCGCCGGTGGTGGCGTTCATGGCGTCCTCGCCGCTGACCAGCCCCGGCGAGTACGCCTGGTCGGTGGGTCTGTTCGGCCCGGGGTTCGCCACGACCTTCCTCGTCGCCGCCGCCGGGGTCGGGCTGCTCGGCGGGGGTGCCGCCTGGGTCCTGGAACGGCACGGCTGGCTGGCCGGCCAGGCGAGGGTCGTGGCGCCGGTGCCGGCACGCACGGGCGTCGGGCCGCAGGAGCGGGTCCTGGTGACGGCCGGCGGCGGAGGGTGCGGGCCCGCGGGCACGGCGACGGGCGGGACGGCATACCTCCCCCCGGGCGGCGCCCCGGAGGTCTGCGGCACCGAGGAGGTCGGCGGGACCTCGCGGGGGGACCGGCACCGCGAGTTCGGGTCGGCCGTGCTCACCAACGGGCGACGGCTGACCGTCTACTTCCTCGCGTTCGCGAGCCTGGGCTACCTGCTCATCGAGCTGGTCCCCTCCTCGGTCTTCGAGCAGCACCTCGGCGACGGGAACGCCCTGACGGCCGTCCCGCTGGCGGCCCTCCTGGGCGTCCCGGTCTACCTCAACACCGACGGCTCGCTGCCGCTGGTCGCCTCGCTCATGGACGGCGGCATGGGGGTCGGCCCGGCGCTGGCGTTCCTCATCACCGGGGCCGGCACGAGCGTCGGCGCGGTCACCGGGATGCTGGTCGTGGCCCGGTGGCGCGTCGTCGCCCTGGTCGTCGGGACGCTGCTCGTCTCCGCGTGCCTCACCGGGTGGCTGGCGCCGCTGTGGCTGACCTGACATCTCCGGGCACGGGCGTGAGGAGCATGATGGAACCATGATCTGGTTCTGGGCCGCGCTGCTGGTCGGGGGCCTGGCCCTGATGACGTACGCGCTGGTGGGGGTGCTGGCCGGTCGGACGCCGCGCTCCTCCCGGGCGCACAGGATCCTCGACGAGCGCTATGCCGCGGGGGAGCTCACGACGCAGGAGTACGAGCACCGCCGCGCGGTGCTGTCGCAGGGCGGTGAGCAGCCGTGAGGCCGGTCAGCCGTCGCACGGCCCTGACGATGGGCGGCCTGGGGCTGGCCGGGACCCTCGTGGGCGGGACCGGGCTGTGGCGCGAGCTGTCCGAGCCCGGCGCGGGCGCCGCCGGGTCCGGCGGGTCCCCCGGGTCCGGCGAGACCCCAGGGACCACCGGGTCCGGGGCGGAAGAGCTCGTCGAGCCGGAGGTGCTGAGCAGCAGCGACGGGCGGCTGGAGGTCCGGCTGCAGGCCCGCTTCGGCACGCACGAGGTCGCCGGGCAGCAGGCCCGGACGATGGGCTACAACGGCGGCGTGCCGGGCCCGACGCTGCGGCTGCGGCCCGGGGACCTGCTGCGGATCGAGCTGGACAACCAGCTGGACCACGTCACCAACCTGCACGTGCACGGCCTGCACGTCACCCCCGAGGGCGACGGCGACAACGTCTTCCTCGAGATCGCGCCCGGGGAGAGCCACCAGTACGAGTACCAGCTGCCCGAGGACCACCCGGCGGGGGTGTACTGGTACCACCCGCACCACCACGGGAGCGTGGCCGACCAGCTGTTCGCCGGCCTCTACGGCGCGATCGTCGTGGAGGAGGACGACCCGCCGGCCGTGGACCGGGAGCGGGTCCTGGTCGTCTCCGACATCACCCTGTCCCAGGACGGGTCCGTGGTGGGCCCCTCGATGCCGGAGCGGATGATGGGCCGCGAGGGCGAGCTGGTCCTGGTGGACGGCCAGGTCGGCCCGCTGCTGAGCGGACGCGCCGGTGAGCGGGAGCGGTGGCGGGTCGTCAACGCCTGCTCCTCGCGCTTCCTGTCGCTGCGTCTGGGCGGTGAGGGCACCGACGTGCAGGTCCTGGGTCGTGACGTGGGTCGGCTGGTCGCCCCGGTCGCGCTGGAGGAGGTGGTCCTGGCCCCCGGCAACCGGCTGGACCTGCTCGTGGACCTGGCCGAGGGCAGGGCCGAGCTGGTCGCCGTGCCGGTGGACCGGGGCCAGATGATGGGCGGCATGATGGGCGGGGGCGCCGGCCCCGAGGACACCGAGCG